>JAZRWZ010000001.1:0-10812 GCA_045599985.1 Acutalibacteraceae bacterium
CGCGGCACCTGCCTCACCGTCACTACATCCTTGCGGATGCGGTGGCTGACCAAGCAGGTGCTCAGCGAGCTCATCGATCACATCGACGTGTACGAGGTGCAGAGGACGGGCAAAAACAAGACCCAACGCCTTGTCATCTACTACAAGTTCGTCGGGTATCTGGATATCGAGCCCACGCAGTGCCACCCGAACTTCACCGCCGATATTCGTGAGGGTGTTGCTGTTGAGTACGTTTCCTGCGAGCCGTCGGATGGGCTTAAAGAGCTGTTCCCAGAGCAGTATGGCGTGGACGATGATGATTTTGAGGAAGAAGAAATGGAGCAGACGTAAACCTGCTCCGTACATAGTAACTTTTGCATCTGTACTGTTTTTGGGACTTTAAGTGTGCTATAATCTAATCAAGCGGAAGAAAAGAGGTTATTTTATGACACAATTTGAGTTAAACAAGCATTTGCTTGAGGCTGTTGTCAGTTCTAAAATCAAATTGCAACATATTGAATATTTGCTAAAACTCGGTGCCGATCCTTTGGGTTCTGATGAGGAGTCTGATAAAGAAAATCACATAATAGCCGATATTTTTTGTTATGCAGAAGAAAACGAAAAACTTGCCGATTGTATTGAAGATGTGATGAATCTATTCTTCAAATACGATATGGACATTTCTTCAAAAATTGACGAATATGACGGTGAAAACAACTTAAATCCTTTGTGGTCATTGGCTTTTAATTCTTCTGAAAGTGGGCTTAAAATCTTAAAATCACTTCTTGACCATAAACTTGATACAGACTCGGTTGAAATAATGGTTGAGCATATACTCTGTGATATGTGCCTATGGTCAACAAACTTATCCGAAATGGAGAGTTGGTTTTACGAACGCGAAGTATTTTCAATAAAAATGATTATGCTTGCCGCTTCATACCGCTATATTATAGATAGCAGTGATTATCTGCGCAGAGAAATATGGTATGATAAAAACAATTTCGACACCGAAAAGTTTAGAAATTGGAACGATTTCGATTATCACATTGATATGTCAAAATGCAATGAGAAAACAGGATATCAAGACTCTGTTATCACCATTGTTGAAAAAGCGACAGGCAAAACTGTGTGGACATTGGAGCTATAAGCAAAAAACAAAGTGGATGTAACTGAAATCCGTTACATCCACTCGATATGATAGCGGAGGCAGGATTTGAACCTGCGGTCTTGCTTTTTCTCTGCGGTGAAAATGCTGCGGTCTGTTCGGCGGCTCTGACAGTCCGCCGGACTGTCATTCACTCCCGCCTCATCCTTCGGTTTTTTGCCCTTCGGGCTCATAACCCGAAGGATAATGAATTTATACACGCCGTCGGCGTGATGATATGCAAAGGCGTCTTGCCGCCTTTGATGATATACCACCTGATGGCGGATGATATATCAAGCCTGCACTTGGATAAGAAAAAAGCCACCCGAAAGGGTGGCTTTTTTCTCTGGTAGCGGAGGCAGGATTTGAACCTGCGACCTCCGGGTTATGAGCCCGACGAGCTACCGAACTGCTCTACTCCGCGATATCTGATTGCTTAATCATTATACACGGATATCTTTGTTTGTCAATAGTTAATCGGGATTTTTTTGAAAATTCGGTGTGTAATGTTCAATTTTGAATGTTATTCTTCAATCGGCACATTATAACAGGCCAGCATTGGCAAGCCGTAGGGGTTGCGAATCAGGAATGCGGGTGTTTCCCGGCGGTAATAGGCGTGGAATTTTGCGCCTTTTCCGAAATCGCGGGCGGCGGTAATCAAGATTCCTTTTGCGTGCTCGCAGGCTTCGGTGCAGGGGATGATTCCCGTTTCATCCTCCACCTCTATGCCCGTGGCAATGGTATCCATGGTGCGCAGGGTTTCTTCCTTGTGGAAGGTGAGGAGGATTTGATTGCTGCTTACGCGAATTGCATTTTTGAGATTGGGAGCAAGGCTTCCGGGCATTCCGTAGTAACCGCAAAGCAGCGCGGATGCCATTCGTTCCCCTATGATAACGCAGGCACCGCTGCCGTTGTGAATGCCGTCGGTGGTGTACATATCCAGTGTGGGCACAACAAATACATTATCAATGGTAAGTGCCGCCTGTCGCTGGGCTTCTCTGATAAAACCCCAGAATCTGTCATCACCGCCGCCTTTGTAAGCGTGCTTGTTGATCTGGCAGCTGACAATGGGGAAATCTCCCAGCTTTTTCCGCCACGCTTTAACGGCAGCGGTGAAGTTCTTCAAATATGTTTCGCATTCCTCTGCATTGGTTTCATTACAGCCCTGTGCCCAAATCATGCCGCTGATGCCGCCGACATCTTCTATTTTTTCAATCATGGCATCGTAGAGCTCGTGTTCTTTCTCGTTTGGATTCCAATCCTCCAGTGAACTGCCGCCCCGTGCGGCGCTGATTAAGCCGATGGGAACGCCGAGCCGTTTTTGCATCATGCGACCGAAGGAAAGGCCGGGGGATGTACCGGCACCGGTGTCATTGTTGCAGTCAACGGGATTCACAACGCTGTTTAATGGATGAGAAGCAATATCCCACTTGCGGCAGTTATCGTAAAGATGCACACCCGGCTCGGGAGGGTCATAAGCGGCATCCCTGCCGTAGGCGCTCATGTTGCTTTGGCCTGCCATAACAAAGATTTCCCCCACACCCACATGGCGGGCAAAGCCCACGGGCTCGCTCCAGTCAAAGCGGTTGTGATTTTGGGTGAAGGGCTCGGCAGATACTCTTGCTTCCAGCCGGTATAATCCGCCCTGAGGGATATTCAGGGTTACTTCCCATTTTTTGCCCTTTGTTTTGCACAACTGCCAGGGGATTACGGTCTGGTTATCGTCCTCACGCATGACCCGTGCCACAACAACGGTACCCTTTTTACCGGCAAAGCTGCCCTGCCATTTTGCGGCGGCAAAGCCCTCGCTGTTGCGTTTTAATATGGTATAGTCAACAATGTTTTTCATGATTGCCTCCCTGATGCTTTTCATATCAATAAAATATCACACTTGCGGGTTTATTGCAATTCGTTGCGCTGTATTATTCGTTGACACCGTAAATCTGCTATGATAAAATGAGACCAATATTATGAGAGGCAGGTATGTATTATGAGCTACGCCGATGAAGTCTTCATTCAGAACTGTAAAGATATTCTGCAAAACGGAATCTGGGATACCGACCGTGAGGTTCGTCCCCGCTGGGATGACGGCACGCCTGCCCACACCATCAAAAAATTCTGTATTGTAAACCGTTATGATTTGTCCAAGGAATTCCCTGCCATGACCCTGCGCAAAACCTACATCAAAAGCTGTGTGGATGAGTTGCTTTGGATTTGGCAGAAAAAGTCCAATAATGTGAATGATTTTGACGGCCATGTATGGGATGCCTGGGCTGACGAAACCGGTTCCATCGGCAAGGCCTACGGTTATCAGCTTGGCGTGAAGCACCATTACCCCGAAGGGGACTTTGATCAGGTGGACCGTGTGCTGTGGGATTTAAAACATAACCCTGCTTCCCGCCGCATTATGACAAATATCTATGTGCATCAGGATTTAAGCGAGATGCATCTTTATCCCTGCGCCTATTCCATGACATTTAATGTTACCGGCAACAAGCTGAACGGTATTCTCAACCAGCGTTCGCAGGATATGCTGGCGGCCAATTCATGGAATATCTGCCAATACTCCGCCCTGCTCCATATGTTCGCCCAGGTCAGCGGTTTTGAGGTTGGCGAAATGGTACATGTGATTGCGGATGCCCACATCTATGACCGTCACGTTCCCATTATTGAAGAATTGATTACCCGCAAGCCCTTTGAAGCGCCGAAGTTTGAAATAGATAAATCCATTACCGATTTTTATGCTTTCACTAAGGACAGCTTCCAGTTAACAGATTACAAATTCCATGAGTTCAACACCAAATTCCCCGTTGCCGTTTAAGGAGTAAAGAAAAACATGAAAGTAATTGTATGCGTTGATAAAAACTGGGGCATCGGCTCCAATAACGATTTGCTGTATCACATCCCCGCGGATATGCGCTTTTTCAAAGAGCATACGGTGGGCAATGTTGTGATTATGGGTATGGCTACCGTTCTCTCTCTTCCTGGCGGGAAAGCCCTGAAGGACCGTAAAACGCTGGCTCTTTCCGATGACCCTGCCTGGCAGCCTGAGGGTGTTACCGTTTGCGGCTGCATTCCCGAATTGCTGGAGGCCACCAAGGCATATGACAGTGATTCTGTTTATGTTTGCGGCGGTGCAAGTGTTTATGCCCAACTGCTGCCTTACTGCGATACCGCCTACATCACCAAGGTGGATGCCGGTGACAAAGAGGCACAGAAGTTCTTCCCCAACCTTGATGAAATGCCCGAATGGGTTCTGAAGGAAACCTCGGAGCGTTTTGAACATAACGGGCTCGGATTTACATTCAACACATATATTAAAGGATAAATTGCTATGGAATTATCATTGCAATCCATCATTGATAACAGCCGATACATCGTGTTTTTCGGCGGGGCAGGGGTATCCACGGAAAGCGGTATCCCCGATTTTCGCAGTACGGACGGTTTGTATCATCAGCAGTACGATTATCCCCCCGAAACCATATTGAGCCATACCTTCTTTATGCAGCAGACCGAGGAGTTTTATCGGTTTTACCGCAACAAAATGCTGTTTACCGATAAGCTGCCCAATGCTGCACACCTTGCCTTGGCAAAAATGGAGCAATCGGGAAAATTAAAGGCGATTGTCACGCAGAACATTGACGGCTTGCATCAGGCTGCCGGGAGCAAAAAGGTGTTTGAGCTTCATGGCTCCGTTCATCGTAATTACTGCATGGATTGCGGTAAATTCTACGGTATGGATTATGTGCTTAACAGTAACGGTGTGCCCCGCTGTGAATGCGGCGGAATCGTAAAGCCGGATGTGGTACTGTACGAGGAGCCTCTGAACGACGATGTTGTGAGCGGCGCTTTGTATCACATTGAAAACGCCGATACTCTGATTGTGGCGGGCACAAGCCTTTCGGTTTACCCCGCTGCAGGATTTCTGCGGTATTTCTGCGGTGATAATATCGTATTGATTAACCGTGATGCCACACCGCTGGATGATAAGGCCGACTATATCAGTCACGAAAATGTGGGTAAGGTTTTGGGCGGCTTAAAGCTGTAAAGCCGAAATAAGGAGAAAAGTTATGGCTAAAAAACCGGGGCGCGATACCAAAGCTAAAATCGTGAATGCCGCCTGGAAGCTTTTTTACGAGCAGGGCTATGAGAATACCAGCGTTGAAGAAATCGTGTATGAATCCGGCACCTCACGGGGCTCGTTTTATCATTACTTTGACGGAAAAGACCAGATTCTGAATTCTTTGTCATACCTTTTCGATAATAAGTATGAAGAACTGGAAAGTCAGCTGACCGATGACATGAGCTGCTTTGATAAATTGCTGTTTTTGAACCGCGAAATGTTCCGTATGATGGAAAACGGTACGCCCATTGATTTGATTAGTCGGCTGTATTCCTCTCAGCTTACCACCAAAGGTGACCGCAGTTTGCTTGACCACAACAGAACCTATTATAAACTGCTTCGTCAGATTGTATCCGAAGGGCAAAGCAAGGGCGAGTTTTGCGATAATTTATCCGTAAACGAAATCGTCAAAGCCTATGCTTTATGCGAGCGTGCCATTATCAGTGACTGGTGCCTGTGCAACGGTGATTATTCTTTGGCACGATATTCCGAAACCGTTTTTCCCATTCTTTTTAGCGGATTTCTCGCAAAATAAATTTATTTGTTCTTTTTAATGTTCTTGTTTATATCGGATTGGAACACATTGATACACAAAGATAAATCATATTGATAACAAATGGAGTACGGAAATGATTCTGTACTCCATTCTGTATTTCATTCTTGTTTCTGATATGTTATAATTTACAAAATTTTTTTGAAAGGATACTGAATTATGACTTCAGAACTTGCGGCATTCATACTTTATTTTGTAATCATGCTCGGTATCGGCGTTTTCTTCTTCTTCAAATCCAAAGGCGCCGGTGAAAAAGAGTATTTCCTCGGCGGGCGCAGCATGGGCCCGTGGGTAACGGCATTAAGTGCACAGGCCTCCGACATGAGCGGCTGGCTACTGATGGGCCTTCCCGGCTCCATTCTTGCTTTTGGTATGGGTCAGGCCTGGATTGGCATCGGCCTTGCCATCGGTACTGCTCTCAACTGGATTTTTGTGGCATCCCGTTTGCGCAAATTTTCCAAGGCTGCCAATGACTCCATCACCCTTCCTCAGTACCTGACCAACCGTTTCCTTACCGAGAGCAAAGCGCTTCAGATTATCAGTGCCGTTGTATTCCTTGTGTTTTTCACCGTTTATGTTGCTTCCGGCTTTGTCAGCGGCGCAACGGTATTCACTCAGGTTATTCCTCAGCTTGCGGGTAAGGAAAATGTGGCTTTGATTATCTTTGCAGCCATCCTGATTCTCTACACTTTCCTCGGCGGCTTCAAGGCTGTTTGCTGGACGGATTTCTTCCAGGGCCTTATGATGCTGGTTGCTTTGATTTCCGTTCCCGTTGCTCTGTTCTTCTTCAAGGATCTGGATTTGTCCAATCTTGATACTGTATTCCATTATGCCGATGCCAACGGCGATTTGGTGGATTGCGCATTCACTGCTAATCCCTTCAAGGCTTCATGGCAGGAGATTGCCTCCGGCTTGGCATGGGGTCTCGGCTACTTCGGTATGCCTCACATCATTGTTCGTTTCATGAGCATCAAGTCTGCCAAGCTTGTTAAAAAATCCGCTGCAATCGGTATCATCTGGGTTGTTATTACTTTGGGTGCTGCCATCATGATGGCGTTCTTCGGCCGTGAATACATCGGTCAGATTCTTCTTGAAGGCGGTTCTCTCGGCAACCTTACCTTTGAAGCCGGAAGCCAGAAGCTGATTTTCGTGGCTCTTGCCAAGAATCTGTTCCCCGGTTTTGTGGCAGGTATTCTTCTTTCCGCCATCATTGCCGCTGCCATGAGCCCAGCGGACAGCCAGCTGCTTGTTGCCTCCTCCTCCTTCACCAGCGATATTTACAAGGCAAAAATCCGCAAGAATGCCAGCGATAAGGAAACCCTGTGGATTGGCCGTATCGTTGTTATCATTGTTGCCGTGATTGCATACTTCATTGCAAGCTCCAAAGGCAAGGGTGCACAAAGCATTATGAACATGGTTGAGAATGCCTGGGGCGGTTTCGGCTCCGCATTCGGTCCCACCATTCTGCTTTCTCTGTTCTGGAAGCGTTTCAACTACAAGGGCGCCGTGGCCGGTGTTGTTGTGGGCGCTGTTGTGGATGTGGCATGGCTCCTGTGGCTCTCCGCACCTACCGGCGTTTACAAGCTTCTTCCCGGTTTTGTTGCCGGTCTGCTTGCCGCTGTGGTGGTTACCCTTTGCACCAAAGCTCCTTCCAAGGAAGTTCAGGACCTTTACGACAGAGCACTTGCCGATGTTGACGATTGATTAAAAAATGGCTATTTCGGAGCGCCTTGCAAAAGGTGCTCCTTTTTAATTTGTCGTTTTACTTGACTTTATTCTTAAATAATGATACCTTAATGCACAGAACAAAAAAAGGAGATATTTTGAAATGAGCAAAACAAAGTTTTATGAAACAAAATGGTTTGGTGTTCTGGCCTTGCTGTTCGGCGTTATGGGTTTGTTGATTATGACCCACCATATTGCCAGCTATGAAGCAATTTTAAGACCATTCATGGACTATATGGTTGAGAATAAAATCCTGACCAACAACATCAGCGGTATTGCTTTTTTGAGAATGTTTACCAATGAATCCAATATTTTCGTTGATGTTTATCTTATTCTTTACGCTTTCGGTCTGTTCGGCAACAAGCTGTTCTACAACTTCACTCATAATGAGTGGCTTCGCGGCGCCATCACCCTGAATATTGCCGTAACCGGAATCATCTATTTCTGTGTGCTTCTTCCCTTTGGCGGCGGCACTTTCCCCAAGGAAGCTCTTGATAACGACGGTGTTTGGAGAAGCACCGGTGCCATGTGGTTCTCTACCGTTGTCAACACCTGGAACCACCTGATTACCCCCGTGCTTTTCACCGCTTTCTGGTTCCTTCCCATTGTCAATAAGAAGATGCCCAAGGTTAAATATTCTCTTCTCTATTTGATTTACCCCATCTGCTACTTCATTATGTGCATCATCCTTGGCGCAAAGGACGGCTTCTATCCTTATCCCTTCCTGAACGGTGAGCAGATGTTTGCCATGCTCTTCAAGGATCAGCCCTATAACGCCACCACCGGCATTCTGCTGCTTGTGGCTGCCGTTGTGCTTCTTTCCGGCGTGTTCTTTGGTGTTGGCTGCGCATTGAACGGTATTCACAATGCCCGCATCAAAAAGATGGATAAATAAATCCGAATAATTCATTTGAAATGATTTTTGGCGGTTGGCTTTCGGGGCGACCGCCTTTTTGACATTTATTACAGAAAAATTAGTAAAAATGTAACCATAATGTAATGATAAAATGATTGATTTTTAAGGTAAAAAATTATATGATAATACCACTCGCGATTTTTGGCATTTTTTGTCGCATATCTATTGCATTTTTCAGGAGATGACACGAATTGAACAAAAAGTTCAAATTCTTTACCATATCACTATTATTACTTTTGCTGTTCCTTTTTCCTTCTTGTGTAAATGAAGGCGATAAGTCGCAGACAATCCGGTCCTCCGCTTTTTCAACTACTTCTGCTTCCGCAAAAGTTTCACAAACTTCTCAAACACAAGCCTCAACAGCAGGGGAGTCGGAAGAAAATAAATCTTCTGCTGCCGTTACGGAATCCGTAACAAAAAAGGCAGTTGTTCAATATTCAAGTCAGATTTCCAAAACAACTGCCACATCAAAAACGGAAACTGCAACGGAAGATGAAGATTTCAAGAATTCCGTGAAGGGATTTTTCAACAGATTTTTCAATAAGGATAAGGAGAATGAAACCACAACCACTCATCCTTCCACCACTCCGGCAGATGATTATTCTGTTTTTGACCATACCGCATTCATCGGTAACTCCCGTATTGATTCGCTGAAAGATTACGGACTTTTACCGAAAGCAGATTATTATTCCAAGGTCGGCCTGAATATTCGCAATGTGTATGACGAACCCGTGTTTCACGGCAAAACGGCTCTGCAGGGTTTAAAAACCGGGAGTTATGATACCGTGATACTGGTGTTCGGCGATAACGAGTGCGCCTGGCCTTACACGGACGTGTTCATAAAAGAATACAGTGAATTTATCGACAAAGTTTCTGCTGCTCAGCCTCATGCGAAGATTTATCTGCAGTCTGTATTGCCTATTTCCAAGACTGCATCCGACAGCAATAAAGATGAAATGAATATGCAGCTGATTAAGGCTATTAATGTGAAAATTAAAAAACTGGCTGCAGATAAAGGTGTTGGCTACTTTGGTACGCCCACCGGTTTAACGGATGCCGGCGGATACCTGAAAGCCGATGCGGCCAGTGACGGCATTCATTTCGGCAAAAAATATTGCAGACTTTGGATTGATTATATGAAAAAATACTTGGAGGGTTAAAAAGTTGAAAAGACTTTTTTGCGGCTTAATTGCCGTTATGCTGATGTTTGCATTGGTTTCCTGCGGCAGCCAAACAACTCAGATAGATAAAAATGCTTTGGCATCCCATATTTTGCAAAATGTTTCTTTTGCCGAGCAGCTTGAAGAAATTGATTCGGAATATGCCGTTTCTTCATTTGATCTGGACCCCGAATCCTGTTCCGCTGTTTGCTTTAACAGTTCAGCTGCCGTTTCTGATACCCTTACTATTTTTGAAGCAAATGATGAAAGCTATGTATCGGCGATAAACGAAGCTGTTATTGCAAAAATTGATTATTTAAAAGAAGGTTATTCCGATTACGGCCCTGCCGAGGTGCCCAAAATTGAAAGCGCCGTTGTCATCACCGAGGGAAGGTTTGTTGTTTTTTGCATCTGCCCCGATTCAAGTGAAGCAGAAAAAGTGATTTGGGACTATATTAAGTAATTTTTGATTTTGTGTTAGTAAAAAAGCGCCAAAAGGCGCTTTTTTTATTGAATTATAGTTGTGATTTGCGTATTATTACATTATAATAGAGAATGGACTTTGTTGTGGATGAAAAAATGATTTTGAATATCGCATAAGGAGAGATTCTGTATGGATTTTTTCTCGGTGTTAAAATTGTTTCTCGGTCTTGCCTTCTTTCTGTTTGGCATGAGTGTTATGTCCTCCAATCTGGAGAAACTGGCCGGCGGTAAATTGGAGTATTCTTTAAGGAAGGTAACTGCAAAGCCGACTTTAAGCTTGCTTTTGGGTGCGGGTATCACTATTGCCATTCAGTCGTCCTCGGCCACCACGGTTATGCTGGTTGGTTTGGTAAACTCCGGCATCATGCAGTTTGCTCAAACCATCAACATTATTTTCGGTGCCAATATCGGCACCACACTTACCTCGTGGATTCTGAGCTTGTCGGGGATTGAATCTACTTCCTTTGCCGTTCAGATGTTAAAGCCGGAAAACTTCTGCCCCATTATTGCTTTAATCGGCGTGGGAATGACCATGTTTTCCAAGGTGGATAAAAAAAGAAGTATCGGCATTATTCTGACGGGCTTTACCGTTTTGATGTACGGCATGGAATTTATGAAACAGGCTGTAAGTCCATTGTCGGAATTACCTTCCTTCACAACGCTTCTTACCCGCTTCAATAATCCTTTATTCGGTCTGCTTATCGGTACCGCCGTAACTGCCGTGATTCA
>JAZRWZ010000002.1:0-11678 GCA_045599985.1 Acutalibacteraceae bacterium
CGTCTTGTTGCTTGTGAGCAGGGGGATAAGGCTGTCAATTTCCTCAACGGTTTTATCCCACCATTTCCATTCCAGCATCAGGGCAATCAGCTCATCATCAAACCTTTTGCGGATGAGCTTTGCCGGGTTCCCCGCAACAACGGTATACGGCTCCACGCTGCTGCCCACAACGCTGTTTGCGCCTATGACGGCACCGTCACCCACACGGACCCCCGGCAGGATGGTTGCGTTTTGGCCAATCCACACATCATTGCCGATAACGGTATCGCCCTTGAACGGCATATCCTCCGCTTTCGGTGTTTCCATATGCCACCCCTCCAGTGTGTAGAAGGGAAATGTTGATACCGCACCCAACTGGTGGTTGGCATCATTCATCATAAACTCCACACCGGCGGCAATCTGACAGAACTTGCCGATAATCAGTTTGTCTCTGCTCCACGGATAAAAATTCGTTACATGACTCTCAAATTCGGAATCCGCAATATAGGTGAAATCACCGACAATGATATTGGGGTTTGAGATTGTCGGTTTCACGTAAATTTCTTTTTCATATCCCGGAATCGGATATTTTTTGTCAGGGTCAGGTTTCATTTTTCACCTCAGAAATTCAGGATTATTACCGCTCCGGCTTAAATATCCGGAATTTCCAGATTGGCCCCGTTCTGCTCCGCCGACTGACTTGCGATAATACCGGGGAGTGACATCCGGATGGCAAAATTCACATCCAGAACGGGCTTTTTGTTTTCAAGCACGCAATCCACAAAATCCGCAAACATACGGGAATCACCGCCGCCGTGACCGAAGGCGCTTGTGTTGCCGTATTCATCCAGATAAGCCGTAGTAACGGGAATTTCGATTTTTTGCGAAAAAGTGCCCGGCACACCGGCAAGGTTTGCGAAGCTGTGGGCATTGTCAACCACTGTGCGTCTGTCCGTTTCAATGGAGCCCCGGGTGCCGCACAGGCGGTAGTTGTGGTCATAACTGGTGTAGGCCCCAAAGCTGACAAGCAGCCTGATGACCGCACCCTTTTCGGTTTTGAAAATGGCAACAGCCGTGGAATTTTTACTCGGGAAATAGGGGTTATACTCAATATCGGCGGACATACACGACACGCTGACACAGCGGTCATCCATGATGTAGAGCAGCGGGCCCATCTCGTGGGTGCAGTACTTGATTGCGGGGTTAAAGGTACGCCAGTGCCCTTTGGGGTAATTATCCGGCCCGAATTTTTCGGGGTCTATGCTGTGCAGGTACTCCGCCTCGGCAAACACCACATCACCGAATTCGCCCTTTTCGCGCATTTTCTTCCATGTTTCGATAAAGGCCCAGTAGCAGCAGTTTTCCGCCGCCATATAAATCAAATTCGGATGGTCGGCAACGATTTTTCTCAGCTCGTATGCCTCCTCCACATTGGTGATGGAGGGGATTTCGCACAGCACATGCTTCCCCGCCTCAAACGCCTTTTTCACAATGGGCACATGGAAGATGGCCTCCGTTGCCACAATCACGGCGTCAATATCCATGGCGAGCAATTCGTCATAATCACTCAGGTACGCAACATCCGTAACATCCATGGATTCGAAATACTCTTTGCAATGGGCAAGGATTGCTTCGTTGTGGTCGCAGGCCGCAACGATTTTGCATTTGGGATTCTTGAAGCCGCAGGCCGCAACGGCAGCACCGCGGCCGCAGCCTACCACGCCGCAGCGTAAAATTTTGTTTTCCATATGTTTCTCCTGACTTTCTTAATATTATTACATATAAAGCAGGCGCACAGGATTTTTCGACCCTGCGGCGCCGTACTCATTATTTCTCTGTTACGGTGAAACCACGCCCGTGCGGATAAGCTCGTAGCGAACAAGGTAAAAAATGTTTTTGAAAAAGTTGATGAACCGGGTAAACAGGGTTTTCACAAAATAGATGGGCGAATTGCTCATAAACATCTTATAGGAGCGATTCAGGTTGAAGCGGGATTCATCCGCCATCAGGTTCTGAATGGTGCCGCTGCCGATGACCGTGCCCTTGAGCATGGTATTATCCGTATCATGGCGCAGGGATACGGAAAGGTTTGTGAAAGCGGAATCAAAGTCCCCGTCCGCCTGAATCACGGTGCATTTTTCGCCCTGATTCGTCCACCACATGCAAAAGCAGTTGTCAAATTTGTTTTTGTTGCTGACGCGGTATGCGGTGCAGAACTGGTCGGAATAGCAGTAATTGAGCGTGTTATCCGAACCCTCCACATAAAAGCCGATGCTTGTATCAAACTCCGCAAAATTGCCGTAGAACAAAGGATGGATGTTGTAAAGGGAGTTGCCGCCCGATTTGATATGGAAGCCTTGGTAAACACCGCCGATTCGCATATTGGTGAATGTGTTGTCGTGGCCCTCCACAAGCACGCCCACGGAATCCGGCTTTTCGGTGCCCGTGATGTCCACATCCCTGATGTCGGAATCCGAGGAGCCGTTGTTTGCGCCGGGGCCTATATAGATTCCCGTTACCGCGTTCTTAATGGAGGTGTTCTGAATTTTGGTTTCACGCCCGCTCAGTATGGCAACACCCGTTGCAATGCCGGAGCAATCAACAATGCCGCCCGTGAGCGAATAATTGCTGCCGGGGGTTTTGATATCGTTGAACGGATCTTTCCCACCCAAAGCAATCACAGCCTCGCCGGAAAAATCCGGGGCGGCCTTGATAACGGTATAGGTTGAAAGCTGCAAATCCACACTTTTGACGGGATTGGCCGGGGTGCGAAGGGGAGCGGAAACAAGATATTCCCCGTCCGGGAAATACAGCGTTCTGTTGGGATTTTCGTCAATTATTCAAGAATCAAAACGGATTATTTGCGAAAAAGGCCCGTCAGAAAGTTCATGATTTTTTGGATAAGGGTGAAGAACCAATGCCAGGGCTCCTTGGCAGCCGTGAAAGGCACCGGCTGCGCACCGGCGCTGCAATCGGTGGTGCCGCCGGGGGTGCCCGTACCCACCACGGAATCCTTCAGGGTGCCCGCGTTTTGGTAATCCCAGGTTTCAAAGCCCGCTTTCACCGCCGCGGAATCATCGGTAAGGGTAAAATCGAAGTTGGCGGCATCGGCAAAGCCCGGGTCTGCCACAACGGGGTTGTTCAGGTACCCTTTCTTCACGGCACGGGTCAGGTTCATGGAATCCTTCGCATCGGAGCCCACGCTCACATACAGGTCATCTCCCTTGGTCATATCCCAGAAGATGTTGCCGTCATCCCCCGTTACCTCCGTGCTTTGGAGGTAGGAGTAGGTGCGCACGCCGCCGTCCGTCAACAGGATGTTGCGGCTGAAGTTCCCCGCCCTTTTGCCCCCGTCGGCAGGGGTGTTTCTTTGGGGTGCGGAGCAGGCGCGCACCTGGGATTCGCCGTTCAGCGCAAAGATGTTGTTGCGGATGGTGTTATAGGAGCCGTAGTGCTGATGGTAGCCGTCGGAGCCGCAGGCAAACACCAGATTCTTCTCCACCAGCATATAGGCGGAGCCTTCGTCCAGATAGATGCCCCAGCCGCCGTATCCGCCCTCGCCGGGGTCGGCAGCCACATTGTGAATCACGTTGCCGCTGAGCACGGTGCCGGGCTGATTGCCCAGAGTGTAAATGCCGCCCATGTCGGAGAGCCAGCCCTGCCCGATGTTGTAAATCAGGTTATCGCAGATTTTGTTGTTGTAGGTCACGGTATAACCGTAGCCCCACACCCAGCCCACAGAGATGGCGGTGTAGTAGCCGTCATGAATCTCGTTATGGCTCAGTTCCACGGTGTTGGCGTGCATCACCAGCAGGGCAACAGAGTTGAAGAACACCCGGCCGTACCCGGCAATCAGGCAGTTTGTCACGGTAATATTGCGGGTCACGGTGGGGTTATCCGCAGGCAGATTCTCGCCCCAGATGACCACGGCCTGAGCGCCGATGTTTTCGAACAGGCAGCTGTCCACCGCCGCATTCTGCACATTGTAGCCAAGCTTGACGGCGCAGGCGGCAATATCACGGAATTCGCAGTGCTTCAGGCTGAAATCCGAAGCGTTGCGGTAGTAAAGGCAGGGTGTGGCATCAATGCCTGCCTGAGAGGAGATATCCTGCTCACGGTTATTGCGGGGAATGTTGAAGCCGTTGGCGCGGAAGATGATGCCCTCAAAGCTGATGCCGTCCACACCGTCCACATCAATAAGGGTTTCGGTTTCACTGCCCCACAGGGTCAGGGTTCCGGCCTGCTCCCCCTCCTGAGGAATGTAGTATACAACGCCCTCGGATTTGTCAAGATACCATTCGCCGGGCTCGTTGAGAGTTTCAAACACATTTTCAAGGAAGAAGCGGTCGCCCGCCGCCACACGCATGGAGGTGCCCCGGCTGAAGGAGAGATGGTTGGTATCAGCATCAAACGCCGTGACGGTAACCATTTCGTCCTTCCAGTAGTGCAGAATACGAATCATCACATCCTGCAGATTCCTGAAATTCTGCATTTCACCGGGCTTGGTGTAAAAGCCCGTGTAGGCATCAAACAGGCTGTCGGTGCTTCGGGCCCGGATATCGTCCTCGGTGGTTTTATCCACCGTCATGTAACCCTGCTCGGGGTAGCGGGTGCGGCGCAGGGTAGTGGTTTCGTTAAACATGATGTGAAAATCCGCATCCGTGCCCACATATTTTTTGAAGGCACGCACGCCATTCACCGTGGTTTCCTCAAAGCCGGTATAGGGTGTGCCGGCGGTGAAAACCACCTTTTCGTTATTGAAAGCGGCAAAGGTCACATCACCGCAGTCGTCGCCGGTGAATGTGAGGGGCTCGGTAAAGCGGTAATCGCCCCCGCGAAAATACACGGTCACATGGCCGCCCAGCTTGTTGGCCATTGCCTTGGCGGCTGCCGGAGTGGCTAACGGAGCCAACTGCGTGCCCTCGGCGGAATCATTGCCGTCCGGCGCAACAAAAATGCTGTTTTCCGCCGCGGCGGGGCTCACCGTACCGAAAATCGGAGCAAAAAACATCAGGCTCATCATCAGGCAAAACAGGCGTTTCAACTGTTTCATTCTAATATCCTCCCAATCGTTCTGCGGTCATTGTCGCACATCGCTCCCCCGCTGTCAATCCGCCCGGTTTATTTTTGTTGCTATTTTTGTAACTTATTGGTAGAATAGCAGTAACAATTCATGCACACGGGAGGAGTTCATTTTGAATACGACACTGTATATGATACTGATGACGGTGGCCGCCGCCTTCTGCATCAGCTACGGCTGGGGCATGCGGGGCTCCCTGATGGGCGGTGAAAAAGGCGCCATGCTGCCCGGTGCGGGGGTGGGCATGCTGTTTGCCGCCGCGGTTTCCCGGTTGACCGGCAGCGAGCTGATTCTGCAGAATTGGTATTTCTTTGCGGCAGCGGGTGCCATGGGTATGTCCCTTGGCGGTATTGAGCCCTACGGTGACACCATCGGCATGGCTACCGAGCCCAACAGCCCCCACTACAACCGAAAAATCGGCTATCTCGGCCTTTGCGTAAAGGGTGCTTTGTGGTTTGCCCTGTGCGGTGCCTACATCGCCCTTGCCATGAACGCCGTGACCGGCAAGGTATATACCGCTGCCGATATCATCATTCTTTTTGCCTCCGCTCCCTTCGTGCAGGCTTTGGGCTGCCGCATCAACCGCCCCTTCAAGCCCGCCGAAAACCGTTTTCCCAAAATTTATTTTGCCTATGAAAGTCTGGAGGAATGGGGCGGCAATGTGGCGCTGCTGCTTGAAATCTGCATTTTTGCCGTCATTCGCCGGGATGCCTTTACCGTTTTTGAATCCCTGTTCGGTCTGGTGTTCGGTGCTCTCGGCTGGTTTGTTGCCATCTGGGTTTATGACCACATGGCAAACAGAAACAAAAAGGGCAAATATCTTTTCAACCGCGTCTGCTCCAAGGGCCTTGGCGACCCGTGGCGCACCATGGAGTTTATTCTGGGTGCCATCGGCGGTCTGGGGCTTATGGTGGGCTTTTTCTGCAACATGAGCCGCATCCGTTCCCTCACGGCACTGCTGGAGCAAAACGGCGGTGTGCACAGCTTCTTCCCCAACGCCGGCACAATCTATACGGTGCTCACCGTGCTGTGTTTCGTTGGTATTCTTGTTATCTATATTCTCTCCGAAATCTTCGACAACCCCTACGGCCATGTTTACGATTTATTCGAGCGTCCCCTTTTCAACATTCTGCCCATGGCCATGCTGCTGTTGGGCAGCCACACGGCGGCGCAGGCCATGACCTTCTTCATGCTGTGGTATGCCGCGGTGCTCAAATGCTGCTTCAGCCGTTTCAAGGAATTAAAACATCCCAATGTGGGGCGGGGCATTCTGATTGCCATTACCGCAGGCGTGATTCTTGCCATGATTTTCCGCGGCCCCTTCTCCCTGCGTGAAACATGGTTCCTGTGCGGCTACCCTTATCTGGCACTGGAATATGTGCACACCTTCTCCCCCCGCAGAAGGGCGATGCTCAAAAAGAAAAAGGCCGAGGGTGCCGCCTTCCCGCAGCTTTTCCGCCCCTCGGAATCCTATATGGTTTTCATCATCACCCTGTATCACGTCATCGGCTTTATCATTCTTTAACCGGGAGGTCAAAACATGAATACTTTTACCCGTATTCTTTCCGCCGTTCTTTCCTTTCTGCTTTCTCTGTTCGGCATCAGTGCCCCCACCGTGGCCGACAAAGCAGAGGATTTCCGCATTACCGCCTACATTGTGATGGGCAATGTCAGAAAGCCGTCGGACCTTGACCCCTCCCACCTGTCACAGCTGACGGATGTGATTCTGTTCAGCATGGCCACCTTCAACACCGAGGGCGAGGTGATTCTGGCCGAGGATTTTGACAGCAAGATGGATATTTTCCGCTCTGCCCTTGGCGACAGCACCCCCAATGTGTACCTGAACCTGATTGGCCCCGGCGCCGTATCGGGCAGCACATGGGAGGAGCAGATGGACAGCCAGTCCCTTCGCCACGAGGCCGCCTTTGCCTCCGGTAAGCTGGAGGGCAACATCCTTGCCGTGCTTCGGGAGTACGGCTTTGACGGCATTTTCTTTGATTACGAATACCCCAACACCCAACCCCACTGGGATGCCTTCAGCGATTACCTTGTGAAGCTTGACGGTGTGCTCGGTGACGATTACCTCATCGGCACTGCCGTTTCGGCGTGGAACTGCCACCCCTCCAAAAAAGCCATTGCCGTAACGGATTTAGCCACGGTCATGGCCTATGATATATGGGATAATCAGGGCAACCACTCCCCCTTCGGCCTGTCCAAATCCACCATGCGAAAAGCCCGCAGTCTGGGCTACGACAAAAAGCAGCTGGATATGGGTATTCCCTTCTACGCCCGCCCCACCACACAGGAGGCCTACTGGTACGGCTACAACGGCTGGTATGATAAGCTGGATGAAAAAGGCCTTTGTGTGGACCCGGACACCGGCCTGACCTTCTCCTTCAACACCCCCGAGCTGGTGGCAAAGAAAACGGAATGGGCCATCAGGCAGGGCTACGGCGGCATTATGGTGTGGCACTACGGCTGTGATGTGCCCGCCGACAACAGCGCCTCTTTGTTCAACGCCGCCTACAACACCAAAACCGAAATGATGCAAAACGATCTTCTCTTCTGAGATAATTTAAGGAGGATAAATCTATGTTCACTTCCAAAACAGACACCTTCACCCTTTGCAACGGCGTAAAAATCCCCTGCATCGGCTACGGCACATGGCAGACCCCCGACGGTGACACCGCCGATGCCGTCAAGGCCGCCATTGAGAACGGCTACCGTCACATCGACACCGCCTTTGCCTACGGCAACGAGGCAGGCGTGGGTCAGGGCATCAAAGCCTCCGGCATTGCCCGTGACGAATTGTTCGTAACCTCCAAGCACTGGGTAACCGAGCGCGGCTATGACAAAACCGTGGCCGCCGTTGAAACCTCTTTGAAGCTGCTGGGCCTTGATTATCTGGACTTGTATCTGGTGCACTGGCCCTGCGTTGAAAAAATCAGCGAAAACTGGGAGGAAATCAACGCGGAAACCTGGCGCGGATTTGAGAAAATGTATAAGGACGGCAAAATCCGTGCCATCGGCGTGAGCAACTATCAGCCCAAGCATCTTGCTTCTCTGTTCAAAAACTGCACCGTTCGCCCCATGGTGAATCAGCTGGAGTTCCACCCCGGCTATACCCAGATGGATACCGTTCGTTGGAGCATGGAGCAGGGTATGCTGGTGGAGGCATGGTCGCCCCTTGGCAGCGGTGCCGTGCTGCAGGATGCTCTTTTGAATGAAATCGCAGCCAAATACGGCAAGAGCGCGGCACAGCTCTGCGTTCGCTTTGCCCTGCAGAACAACATTCTGCCTCTGCCCAAATCCACCAAACCCCGGCGCATGGTTGACAACGCCGATGTGTTTGATTTTGAAATCAGCGCCGAGGATATGCAGGCACTCTTCGCCATGCCCACACTGGGCTTCAGCGGCTTTTTGCCCGAGGATGCCCCCGCCGACGCTCTTTGCGAATAAGATAGAACTTCTGACAGCACAAAGCCCACGGAAGAGGATAAACACCTTTTCCGTGGGTTTTCTGTTTATTCGACAAGATGTGGATTCGGCGTTTTCCGTGTAACAATCTGCAAACCGAATACTATCTGCTTACTCGTCCCTGTGCAGTTGTTTGAGCATGGCAATCTCCCGGGCGTAGCCGGGCAGTTCATTGGGTGTTTCCAGAAGAATTCACCGTTCTTTTTTTGCATTTCCCCTTTCTTTTTTCCTCCGGCTTTGATACAATATTAGAATCTTATGAAATGGAGGTTGTGACATGAACATTGTCAGACTTGTCATCGCGTTTCTGATGTCCTTTACCCAGTTCCTTGCACCCTACGCCCAGTTCGCCCTTCACGGCGGCACGGACTATCTGTTTGAGGACTGGAGTGCCGACAGCGCCTATTCCGCCGACTACGCCGTTGAGCTTCAGAAGGACCCCGCAAAGGATTTTGTGGTGCTCAACCTTGCGGATATTCAGTTGAGCCCCGACCTTGTGTTTGCCGAGGCAGGCGAATACACCGAGGATATGCTCACCCGCCTTATCAATGAAACCAATCCCGACCTGATTACCCTTACCGGCGACAACTCCACCAGTGATGTGGGTTACATGCGCCTGATCGAATTCCTGGATTCCTTCAAAATTCCCTGGGCTCCCGTAATGGGCAACCATGACGGCGGCAACGGTGCCAAGCTGCACGAGGGCTGGGATGCCTACCTTCTTTCCCAATCCGAGTACTGCCTCTTTAAGTTCGGCCCCAAGGGTATGGGCTACGGCAACTACATCATCAACATCACCGAAAACGGCAAAGTAATCCATTCCCTGTTCATGATGGATTCCCACTCCTCCGCCGATGATACCGAAGCAAGTAGAATCAACCGCGGCCCCAACGGCGAAAGCGGCTACGACTTCTTCTGGGCCAATCAGCTTGACTGGTACGAATGGGCGGTAAAGGGCATTGCACAGACTGCGGGCAACACCGTGCAGAGCTCCGTGTTCATGCACATTCCTCCCATTGAGACCCGCTACGCCCGTGACCTGATGTGCGTCAATGTGTCTCCCGACCCCAACGGCACCGATTATCAGCTGAAGGAAGAATACCGTGACGGCAACTTCGGCTCCCTGACCGAGGGTGTCTGCTCCCCCGAGGGCAACAACGGCTTCTTTGATTTGGCTCTCTCCCTTGGCTCCACCAAGGATATGATTTACGGCCATGACCATGTAAACTCCCTCTCCGTTGTTTACAAGGGCATCCGCCTGAGCTACGGCCTCAAGAGCAGCCACGGCTCCTACTGGAATGCCGATTTCATGGGCGGTTCCCTGCTCTCCATTCACAGCGACGGCACCACCACCTTTGCCCACCACTTCATGGACATGCAGCCTGCCTGAATATGATTTTTCCGGAACCCGACAGTCCGTCGGGTTCCTTTTTTTGCACTTTTTCTTCCCTTTTTCTATGCAAACAGGGAAAAGCGTGATATAATGGTTATATCTGTATTCAAAGGAGGGCTCAACCTTGGCAAATGAAGTTCGCTATTGGCAAAACCCGTATATCATAAAGGAGAATAAGGAGGACGGTCACAACACCGCCCCCGCCTTTGCCACCCCCGAAAACGCTCTGAACGGCGGCGAAGGTGATTTTCGCCTCTGCCTCAACGGCAGCTGGAAATTCTATTGGCAAAAAAACCTTACCGTAACCCGTCAGGATTATTTCGCGGCGGATTTTGACGACAGCCAATGGGCCGACATGCCCGTTCCCTCCGTCTGGCAGCTGAACGGCTACGGCAAGCCCATCTATCTGTGCGCCTTTTACCCCGGGGCCATATCCACCAACAAGTGGGAAATCCCGAAAATCAACGATAAAATCAACGAGCTGGGCGTGTATCGCCGCCGTTTCACCCTGCCCGATGGCTGGGAAAACAAGGAGATATTCCTGCATTTCGGCGCGGTAAAAGCCGGCTTCTTCCTCTACATCAACGGGCAGAAGGTTGGCTACTCCCAGGGCTCCATGACCCCTGCCGAATTCCGGGTGACTCAATATGTACATCCCGGCGAAAATCAGGTTACCGCCGAGGTATACCGCTACACCGACGGCACCTATCTGGAAGATCAGGATATGTGGTTTTTAAGCGGCATTTACCGCGATGTGATTCTGTATGCCGAGGAAAAGGTGTGCGTGCGTGATTTCTTTGCCGACACCTCTCTGGACGATACTTACCGTGACGGTATTCTTCGTTTCTCCGCCACGGTGCAGAATTACGCCGAAGCACAGCAGGCCTCCCTTGAGGTTTCTTTGGTGAAAGACGGGCAGACCCTGCCCGTGAAAACCTTTGATTTCACCGCCGAGCCGGGCAAAAATCTGCTCAACACCGAGTATGTGCTGCCCGATGCCCTGCAGTGGTCGGCGGAGGCGCCCAACCTCTACTCCCTTCTTCTTGTGCTGAAGCAGGGCGAAACCGTGCTGTCTGCCAAGTGCATCAAGGTCGGCTTCCGCCGGGTGGATATCAAGGGCAATGTGCTTTTCATGAACGGCAAGCGGGTTATCATCAAGGGCGTAAACCGCCACGATTTTGACCCGGACCACGGCTGGGCCGTGCCCACCGAGCGCTACTATCAGGATTTGTTCCTGATGAAGCGCGCCAACATCAACGCCATTCGCACCAGCCACTATCCCAACGCCGAGATTCTGTACAGCCTTTGCAATGAGCTGGGCTTTTATGTGATGGATGAGGCGGATCTGGAAACCCACGGTGTGCGCCGCAAAAACTGCCCCGGCGACAACCCCGCTTTTAAGCAGGCTGTGATTGACCGGGCCGAGCGCATGGTACTGCGGGACAGAAGCCACCCCTGCGTCTGCTTCTGGAGCCTTGGCAACGAGGCGGGGGACGGCGAAAACTTTGTGTATGAAAAGCAGGCCATACTGGCTCTTGATAACAGCCGTCCCGTTCACTATGAAGGGGATTTCGACTTCAGAAAATCCGATTTCATCAGCCGTATGTACCCCGTTGAGGGCATGGTGAAAAAACTTAAGGAGCAGGAGGAAGTCCGCACAACTCTTTACGACAATGTTGCCAACATACTGGCTGCCGATAACAAGCCCATCCGTGCGGAGGAATACGCCGACAAGCCCGTGATTTATTG
>JAZRWZ010000003.1:0-13956 GCA_045599985.1 Acutalibacteraceae bacterium
CACATTCGGGCGTTTTTCGCCTTGAAATACGACAGTATTCCTGCGGCGAAGAAACACCCGACTGCACGCAAATCTCATCTTTTTAAGGTGCGAAGCAGTTTTGGCAGTCAGATTTTCTGTCAAGATGAGGCGAAAAGCGCAGGAATACTTTGTGTATTCCGAGCATTTTTAACGAAATATTGGCAAAAATATGACGCCAAAACCATATCGGGCTCGAATCCCTTTTGCCAAAGCAAAACAAAAACCCGCAGAGAACCGTTTTCCCGGTGCTCTGCGGGTCATTTTTTATCCCGTTTTACAGAATAATCTCTTTGCCTGTTTCGGCGGATTTATAAATTGCCGTAAGGATTTTGATCATGTCAATACCCTGCTGAGGCTTGAAGCAGGGCTCTGCGCCCTCAATCACCACATCGTAGAAGTTCTTCAGGTTTTTGGCATGCTCATGGTGGCTTTCGGCCTGAACGGTCATGTCGTTGAGGTGGCCGTAATCCTCACCGTAAATGTTCACCGTGCCGTCACGCCATTCAATGCCGGCCTTGGTGCCGCGCAATTCCACAAAGCGGGTTTCCTTTTTGATGTTGGAGGCCCAGCTGAATTCAAGCTGCAGCACGGCGCCGTTATCAAAGCGAATCATGCCCATGGCAAGGTCTTCCACATCAAAGGTGCCTGCCGCCACCTTGTCACCGAAATCGGAGTTGACGGAGTCGGACACATCGGTATCCGCAAATTTGCAATAGGTGTTGCCGCTCACGGCCACGGGTGTGGGGCTGCCCATAAGCCAGATGGCAAGGTCAATCATGTGCACGCCCAGGTCAATCAGGGGGCCGCCGCCGGACTGTGCCTTGGTGGTGAACCAGCCGCCCTTGCCGGGAATGCCGCGTCTTCTCTGCCAGCCGCAGCGTCCGCAATAAATCTCGCCCAGCTTGCCCTCTTCAATCATCTTTTTTGCCACCACGGAGGATTCGTTGAAGCGGTTGTTGCGCATAATCATCAGGGTTTTGCCCGCCTTTTCCGCGGCGCGGTTCATGCGCAGCACTTCCTCCACGCTCACGGCATCGGGTTTTTCACAGAACACATGCTTGCCCGCCTCAAAAGCCGCCACGGCAATCACGGAGTGCAGATAGTTGGGGGTGCAGATATCCACGGAGTCAATGGATTCATCCTTCAGCAATTCATTGTAATCGGTGTATACCTTGGCATTGGGGAAATATTCATCCTTCAGAAACTGCGCTCTTTCCTCAATGATGTCGCACACCGCCGCTACCTCCAGACGGTCATCATTCAGGTAGTGGTGCAGATGGGCACCCTTGCAGATGCCGCCGTTGCCGATTAAACCGACCTTCCATTTTGCCATTGTCTTTTCCTCCCGCAATCTTTTATATTGAAGCCGTCGGGGGCTCCTTTTGATTCTTCCTGAAAATCAGGAGTTTACTGAACACATAGTTGATGATAACCACGATTACACCCACAATGATTTTGGCAAGGTAATCGTTCCACGCCAGCACCGTCACCATCAGGAACAGACCGAAGGTCTCCACAAAAAAGGAGAACACCCTTGCCCCCACAAAGCCCGCCAGTTCTTTAACTGCCACGGCAGGAGCAAAGCTTTTGGATTCGAATACAAACAGCTTGTTCGTAATAAAGGCAAACAGCACACCGATGACCCACGCCAGAAGGTTGGAGTCCAGATACTGTGCGCCCTTGGCGCTGAACAAAGCGGCGGCCTTATCCCAGCCCCGGCTTGTGAACACCTTGTTTAACACGCCCTGCCAGCCGATGGCGGCAAACAAGCGGTTAAAGGCCCAGAAGGCCAGCAGATTCACCGCCGTGGTCAGCACACCGAAAATCACATACATCACCACTTCGCGGGTCAGCAATTTATCGGCAACCCTGCCCAAAGCGGATTCTTTTTTAACGATTTTAAACGCGATTTTGCGAAACCGGTCAATGATTTTATCCATATTTACCTTCCCGGAAAGTTCAATATTTGCCGCACCTTCCGGTTCCTTCCTCCCAATAGTATAGGATTCATATCTTAAAGTCAATAAGGGCTTGCATTTTTTGCCTTGTATTGCTAAAATAATCGGTAGCGCCTTCGCAAAAGATAAGATTGGCTTTTATAAATTATTTTCGATAGGAGATAGCGATATGAGTAACTGTTCCGGCAACTGTGCCTCCTGCTCGGAGCACTGTGCCTCCAAAGAAAAGCAGGATTTAAGAGTCCCTCTGGGTGAATTCAGCCGTGTGGGCAAGGTCATCGCCGTTGTCAGCGGCAAGGGCGGCGTGGGCAAATCCCTTGTCACCTCTCTGCTGGCTGCCAACATGCAGGCAAGCGGTTTTTCCACCGCCATTCTGGATGCCGATGTTACCGGCCCCTCCATTCCCAAGGCCTTCGGTATTCACACCCAGGCCAAGGGCGACGCCACCGGCCTGCTCCCCGAGGAGAGCAAAACCGGCGTTCGCATCATGAGCGTCAATCTGCTGCTGGAGAATGAGGATGCCCCCGTTGTGTGGCGCGGCCCCGTCATCAGCGGTGTGATTCAGCAGTTCTGGAAGGATGTTGCCTGGGGCGATGTGGACTACATGTTTGTGGATATGCCTCCCGGCACCGGCGATGTGCCCCTTACCGTGTTCCAGAGCCTGCCCGTTGACGGCATTGTGATTGTTACCACCCCTCAGGATCTGGTAACCATGATTGTGAAAAAAGCCTACAACATGGCAAACCTGATGAACATCCCCGTTCTGGGCATTATCGAGAACATGAGCTACGCCGTTTGCCCCGACTGCGGCAGGGAGATTCATCTGTTCGGCGAAAGCAAAGCGGAAGATGTTGCCAAAGAGCTTGGCGTTCCCCTGCTGGCCCGCCTGCCCATTGAGCCCGTAACCGCCTCCCTTGTGGACAAGGGCGCCATCGAACTTGCCAACGGCGATTATATTGCCCCCGCAGTTGATTTTATCAAAAATATGCAGTAAAATAGTGACATTACTTTTGAGGTGATGAAAAATGCTCGATATTAAATTTGTTCGTGAAAACCCCGAAATCGTAAAACAAAACATCAAAAACAAGTTTCAGGATGCCAAGCTTCCTCTTGTAGATGAAGCCATTGCACTGGATGCCGAGTACCGTGCCGCCAAGACCGAGGCCGATTCTCTCCGCTCCGAGCGCAACAAGATTTCCAAGCAGATCGGTGCTTTGATGGCACAGGGCAAAAAAGAAGAAGCACAGCAGGTAAAAGAAAAGGTTGCCACCTACTCCGCCAGACTGGAGGAGCTGGAGGCTCTTGAGCCCGAGCTGGAAGAAAAGCTGAAAAAAGTGATGATGGTGATTCCCAACATCATCGACCCCAGCGTTCCCATCGGCAAGGATGACAGCGAGAATGTGGAAATCGAAAAATTCGGTGAGCCCGTTGTGCCCGATTTTGAGATTCCCTACCATTCCGATATTATGGAAACCTTTGACGGCATCGACCTTGAGGCCGCCCGCCGTGTGGCCGGCAACGGCTTCTATTACCTGATGGGTGACATTGCCCGCATTCACTCCGCCGTGATTGCCTATGCCCGCGATTTCATGATTAACCGCGGCTTTACTTACTGCGTGCCCCCCTTCATGATTCGTTCCGACGTGGTTACCGGCGTTATGAGCTTTGCCGAAATGGATGCCATGATGTATAAGATTGAGGGCGAACACCTCTACCTCATCGGCACCAGCGAGCACTCCATGATCGGTAAATACATCGACACCATCGTTCCCGAGGAGAGCCTGCCTCACACCCTTACCAGTTACTCCCCCTGCTTCCGCAAGGAAAAGGGCGCCCACGGCATTGAGGAGCGCGGCGTTTACCGCATCCATCAGTTTGAGAAGCAGGAAATGATTGTTGTCTGCAAACCCGAAGACAGCAAAATGTGGTTTGACAAGCTGTGGCAGAACACCGTGGATTTGTTCCGCTCCCTCGACATTCCCGTGCGCACCCTCGAGTGCTGCTCCGGTGACCTTGCCGATTTGAAGGTGAAATCCATTGACGTTGAGGCTTGGAGCCCCCGTCAGAAGAAATACTTTGAGGTTGGCAGCTGCTCCAATCTGGGTGATGCGCAGGCCCGCCGCCTGAAGATTCGCGTTAACGGCAAGGACGGCAAGTATTTTGCCCACACCCTGAACAACACCGTGGTGGCTCCCCCCAGAATGCTGATTGCTTTCTTGGAGAACAACCTTCAGGCCGATGGCTCCGTGCTTATCCCCAAGGCCCTGCAGCCTTATGTGGGCGGCATGGAAAGAATGGTTCCCAAAAAATAATCCGACCCCTTTTCGCCTTCTCTCAGGGTGCGTTTTGTTACGCACCCTGTTTCATATTCCGAATCCGGCATCCTTTGCAGAAAGGGAGGTTTCCCATGCCGTCAAAAAAAATCAGGCTGCCAAGTGAACTGATGTATGTGGTGGCTATCTTTATGCTGTCCTTCGCCGTAGCCATGCTGGCCGCCGCCGATTTCGGCGTTTCCATGATTGTGGCACCCGCCTACATCACCAGTTTAAAATTCACCTTTCTCACCTTCGGGCAATGCGAATATATCCTGCAGGGCGTGCTGTTTGCTGCCTTCTGCATCCTCATGGGCAAGGTGAAGCTTGTCTATTTCAGTTCCCCCGTCTGCTGCCTGATTTACGGTGCCGTACTGGACTGGTGGCGCAGGCTGATTCCCGCATTCAACCCCGGCATCACGCCTCCCGGCTCCATGAGCATGCCCGTGCGCATCGTCTTTTTCATTGTGGGCGTGCTGCTCACCGCCCTTTCGGTGGCCACCTTTTTCGGCACCTACCTTTACCCGCAGGTCTATGACTTTTTTGTAAAGGGCATGAGCGCACGGTTTCACAAAGACCGCACCAAGTTCAAGCGCTGCTTTGATGCCGCCTGCCTCGGCCTTTCCCTGATTCTGACCCTGCTCTTTTTCCGCCGTATTCAGGGCATCGGCGTGGGCACGGTGATTATCACCTTTGTCAACGGAATCCTGATTGGCTTTTTCGGCCGGTGTTATGAGAGATACACCAAGTTTGTACCCATCTTTAAGAAGACCGCCGAGCGGTTTGACCTGACGAAATAACGCCGTTTTGTGATTTTTTCCATATTTTTTTCATCTTCCATTTGAAAACCGACGGATTTGTGTTATACTGTAAAAGTTATGTTGCGTGTTTTTCCCCACGGGGAGCAAGCGAAATGAAAGGGATGTTTTGAGTGAACAAAATCGGTTTTGACAATAACGAATACATTCGCCGCCAATCCGAGCAAATCAGCAAGCGTATTCAAGAATTCGGCGGTAAGCTTTAC
Organism: Acutalibacteraceae bacterium; assembly: GCA_045599985.1. Classification (GTDB taxonomy): domain Bacteria; phylum Bacillota; class Clostridia; order Oscillospirales; family Acutalibacteraceae; genus CAG-177. The sequence goes on from JAZRWZ010000003.1 coordinate 5,316, forward strand.
CTGGAATTCGGCGGTAAGCTTTTTGATGATTATCACGCCTCCCGCGTTCTGCCCGGCTTTGCCCCCGACAGCAAGCTGCAGATGCTTTGCGCCATTGCCAAGGATGTTGAAATCGTGTTTGCCATCAATGCCGCCGATATCGAGAGCAACAAGGTGCGCCGCGACCTGGGCATCACCTATGACATTGACGTGCTGCGCCTGATTGATTCCTTCCGCGACATCGGCCTGTATGTGGGCAGCGTTGTCATCACCCAATACACCGGCCAGCCCGCCGCAGCCGCCTTCCGCAAAAAACTGGAGGCGCTGGGTGTCAAAACCTTTGTGCACTACATCATTGAGGGCTATCCCTACAATGTTTCCCACATCGTCAGCGACGAGGGCTTCGGCAAAAACGAATACATCGAAACCACCCGTCCCCTTGTGGTTATCACCGCCCCCGGCCCCGGCAGCGGCAAAATGGCCACCTGCCTTTCTCAGCTTTACCACGAGAATGCCAGAGGCAACAAGGCCGGCTACGCCAAGTTTGAGACCTTCCCCATCTGGAACCTGCCCCTGAAGCATCCGGTCAATTTGGCTTACGAGGCCGCTACCGCCGACCTCAACGATGTGAATATGATTGACCCCTATCATCTGGAGGCATACGGCGTAACCACCGTCAACTACAACCGTGATGTCGAGGTGTTCCCCGTACTCAACGCCATCTTTGAAAAAATCGAAGGCAAAAGCCCCTACAAATCCCCCACGGATATGGGCGTGAATATGGCGGGCTACTGCCTCTCCGATGACGAGATTTGCCGCGAGGCATCCCACGCCGAAATCATCCGCCGCTATTTTGCCGCCCTGTGCGATGCCAAAACCGGCAAGGCAGGCAATGAGGCTGTGGTGAAAATCGAGAATCTGATGAATCAGGCCGGCATCACCGTGGATGACCGCAAGGTGATTCGTGCCGCCCTGCAGCGCAGCGCCGCCACCGATAAGCAGCCCGCCGCCGCCATTGAACTCAACGACGGTACCATCGTCACCGGCAAAACCTCCGACCTGCTCGGTGCTTCCTCCGCCGCCATCCTGAACGCCCTCAAGGTGCTCAGCGGCCTTCCCGAGGACGAGCTGCTGATTTCCCCCACCATCATTGAGCCCATTCAGAAGCTGAAAACCAAGATTCTCAAAAGCAAAAGCCCCATGCTTCATCTGGACGAAATGTTTATTGCCCTTACCATGAGCGCCGCCGACAACATGAATGCCCGCAAGGCTCTGGATGCCGTGGAGGGTCTGAAGGGCGCACAGGCCCACTCCACCGTTATTTTGTCCCAGACCGATCAGGACACCTTCCGCAAGCTGGGCGTGGACCTGACCTGCGAGCCCAATTACGGCAATAACCGTCTGTATCATAAATAAGCTGAACGAAGATAAAAAGCGATGAATGACCGTTCGTGCAATGCGAACCGTTTTCCATCGCTTTTTCTTTTTGCCTGTTTTCTACAAATCGTCCGCATCCTGCTCCGGCTCGGTGCAGTCCACGGGATTGCCCGTGTAGCTGCCCGTCACATCCGACGGCACGGGGTCGATGGTGCTGTCATAAATCGGAAGCTTTTTGGGCGGAAAAGAGAGGGGCGGCTGATTGGCTTCAAAATGTTTTTTCGTGTTCATAATCATTCTCCTTTTTGTGCGGCATTGCCGAAAAGATGCTTGTATTCTCATTGTGCCCCGCCCCTTCGTTTCTCATTCACCCGGCGGTGCACCAATGTTGATTTTTGTCTGTTTTTGTGGTAAAATAAATGTGTTTTTGAACCTACGATTTTTTGTATGAGGATAGAAGTATGAATCACAAATTTTCTCTGCGTTTTTTCTGCTGTGCCGTCCTTTTTCTCTGCCTTTTGCTCATGGCAGCCTGCGGCGGCAGCGGTGATACGGCCGAGCCCGGCGCCTCCGCCCCCTCCGCACCCCTCACCGTTACCGTAGCTGTGCCGGAGGGCACCTGCAGCACCCAGATTGCCTCTCTGTTGGAGGAAAACGGTGTCTGCGCCGCCTCGGAATTTCTCTCCGCCGTCAACAATCCCGAAAATCTGGCGCTGCTGCCCGTCACTCTGACGGAGCAGGACGAGCGTGCCTTTTTGCTGGAGGGCTACATTTTCCCCGATACCTATGAATTTTACACCGACTGCTCCGGGCAGGCCGCTCTGGAGCGCTTTCTGGAAAATACCCGCGTCAAGCTGACGCAGACCTACCAAACCCGGGCCGAAGAGCTGGGATTCACCATGGACGAGGTGCTCTCCATCGCCTCCATTATTCAGGAGGAGGCGGGCAACCCCGTCAACATGCCCATGGTGTCCTCCGTCATCCACAACCGCCTGCAAAGCAGCCGCTACCCCTACCTGCAGTGCGATGTGGCCATCCGTTATCTGGAGGATTATGTGAAGCCTTATTTCTCCCCGGAGCAGTACGATACCATCACCTACGCCTACAACATCAATTCCAAGCGCAAGGGTCTGCCTGCGGGCCCCATCACCAACCCGGGCACGGATGCCATTGAGGCAGCCCTTTACCCCGCCGACTCCGACTACTATTTCTTTGTGACGGACAGTGAGGAGAACTATTACTACGCCGAAACCTGGGAAGGGCACAAGCAAAACTGCCACACCGCGGGAATCGCGGGATATTGACGGAAAACCTTATTTTTTTCTTGACTAATAAGGATTATGGTTGTAAACTATTTAATTGGCTAACATAAATAAAAATGTTGGGAGGAAAATCAAAATGAAAGTATTCATGATCGGCGGCACCGGCCTTCTCGGCTGCGAGGCTGCCATCCAACTCATCAAGCGCGGCCATCAGGTTAAGTCCGTGGCACTGCCCCCTCTTCCCCAAGGCGCTCCCATCCCCGAAGAGATGGAGCTTATTTTCGGCGACATCAACAAGAAATCCGATGACGAGATTCTTGAGATGCTGCAGGGCTGCGATTCCTTCATTTTCGCCGCCGGTGTTGACGAGCGTGTTGAATTCCCCGCTCCCGTTATGGACTACTACTACAAGTTCAACATTGCTCCTCTTGAAAGAATCTTCCCCCTTTGCAAAAAGGCAGGCATCAAGAACGCTGTTGTTCTGGGCTCCTATTTCGCCTACCTGAGCAAAATCAAGCCCAACGAAGGCTATGTTGAAAAGAACAAATACTTCAAGGCCCGCATGATGCAGGAAAAGGTTTGCGAAGAGGCCTGCGACGACAACTTCTCCGTAAAAGTTCTTGAGCTTCCTTACATCTTCGGTACTCAGCCCGGCAGAAAGCCCGTTTGGGTTATTCTGATTGAGCAGATCAAGATGATGGATAAACTGCCCGCCACCATGTACCCCAAGGGAGGTACCGCCATGCTGACCTGCCGTCAGGTGGGCGAGGTTATTGCCGGTGCCGCCGAGCGCACCGTTCCCGGCTTTGAGGCTTTCCCCATCGGTATGTACAACCTCACCTGGAAAGAATTCCTCAAGATCGTTTATGCCGCCAGAGGCATGGGCGAAAACCGCAAGATCATCAGCGTTCCCCCCTGGATGATGAAAATGGGCATGGTCAAAGTTGCCGCCGATTACAAGAAGAGAAATATCGACTCCGGCATGGACCCCTTCAACCTGCCCGACATCATGGATTACAACCTCTTCATTGACCCCAAATACGCCAAAGAGCTGACCGCCACCGAGGACGACATCAAAGCCGCTATCTTTGATTCCATCAAGGTAAGTCAGGCCTCCTACGACGGCAAAGTTAAACTTCTTGAAATGAAGGGCGAATAATTCGCCGTCATATGAATGCAGCATAACATCAGGTGGCGTGAACCGTCATCTGATGTTGTGTTTGTTAAGGCGGTATTTTTACTGCCGCCTCAATTCCCCGTTTCACACAATTCTCCCCTATCTCCGAACAGAAAGTACAGGTGAATCCCTTGTCCGAACAATTAAGAAATATTGCCATTATTGCCCACGTTGACCACGGCAAAACCACTCTGGTGGATGAAATGCTCAAGCAAAGCGGTATTTTCCGCGAGAACGAGCAGGTGGCCGACCGTGTTATGGACTCCAACGACCTGGAGCGCGAAAGAGGCATTACCATCCTTTCCAAAAACACCGCTATCCACTACAACAACACCAAAATCAATATTGTTGACACACCCGGTCACGCCGACTTCGGCGGCGAAGTGGAACGCATCCTGATGATGGTTGACGGCGTTCTGCTTTTGGTGGATGCTTTTGAGGGCTGCATGCCCCAAACCCGTTTTGTTTTGAAAAAAGCCCTGAACCTCAAAAAGAAGGTTCTTGTGGTTATCAATAAAATTGACCGTCCCAACGCCCGCCCCGCCGAGGTTGTGGACGAGGTGCTCGACCTCTTTATCGACCTTGGTGCCGATGAAGACCAGCTGGAGTTCCCCGTCATCTACGCCTCCGCCAAAGAGGGCTATGCCTCCGATGACCCCGAGGCTGACGGCTACACCATGGAGAACAAGACCATCAGCGGCGGCACCATGCGCCCCCTGCTGGATGCCATCCTGAAGCACATCGATCCCCCTTCGGGCAATCCCGACGGCCCCCTGCAGCTGCTGTTCTCCTCCCTTGATTACGACGATTATATCGGCCGCATCGGCGTTGGCCGTATTGAGCGCGGCCGTGTAAACCGCAACGATAACGTGACCCTCTGCAAAGCAGACGGCAGCACACAGAATGTGAAAATCAGCCGTTTGTATCAGTTTGAGGGTCTGCGCCGTGTGGAATGCGAAAGCGCAGCCGCCGGTGATATCGTCTGCGTTTCCGGTATTGAGGATTTGTATATCGGTGAAACCGCCTGCGACCCCGAGTGCATTGAGCCCCTGCCCTTCATCAAAATTGATGAACCCACCATCTCCATGAACTTCATCGTAAACGATTCCCCCTTTGCCGGTCAGGACGGTAAGTATGTTACCTCCCGCAACATCCGTGACCGTCTGTTCAAAGAGGTGGAAACCAATGTGAGCATGCGGGTGGAGGAGACCGACAGCACCGATACCTTCAAGGTCAGCGGCCGCGGTGAGCTTCACCTTTCCATCCTGATTGAAACCATGCGCCGTCAGGGCTTTGAATTTGCCGTATCCCGTCCCAAGGTAATCTTCAAAAAAGACGAAAACGGCAAGCTGCTGGAGCCCATGGAGCTGCTTGTGATTGAGGTTCCCACCGATTATGTGGGCAACGTTATCGAAAAATTAGGCTCCCGCAAAGCAGAACTGCGGGATATGAGCACCAACGAAGGCACTACCACCCATCTGGAATTCCACATTCCCTCCCGCGGGCTTATCGGCTACCGCTCCGAGTTCATGACCGATACCAACGGCAACGGCATCATGAACCAGATTTTTGACGGATATGAGGAATACAAGGGTGATATCCAGACCCGTGAAAGAGGCTCCATCGTGGTGCACGAGGCGGGCCAGTCCACCGGCTACGGCCTGTGGAACACCCAGGACAGAGGCCGTCTGTTCATCGGGCCCGGCGTGGATGTGTATGAGGGCATGATTGTGGGCGAATGTGCCAAAAATGAGGATATCGTCTGCAACGTGTGCAAAACCAAGCACCTGACCAACACCCGTTCCTCCGGTGCCGATGAAGCACTGCATCTGGTTCCCCCCTCACGCCTGAGTCTGGAGCAGTGCATGGAATTCATCAAGGACGATGAACTGCTGGAGGTTACCCCCAACTTCCTGCGTTTGAGAAAGCGCATTCTTTCCAAGGAGCTTCGCATGAAGCAGCAATTCCGCAACAAATAAGTTTTCAGGAGGGTGGGAGTCGGTTCGCCTCCCACCCTTTTCTGTTAAGCAAAATTCAGAAAGGCAGATACTATGAACAAGCAAAGTGCCGTTGCCCTTGGCACCTTTGACGGATTACATATCGGCCATACTGCGGTCATCACCTCGGCTCTGCGGCAAAAGGAGTCGGGGTTAGTTCCCGTTACCCTGCTTTTTGATGAGCATCCTCAGGCAGTGCTTGGCAAAGCCCCTCTTGAGATTCTGCAAAAAAGCAAGCGGGCCGAGCTGCTTTCCCTGTGGGGGATGAAGACCGAAACCGTTCGTTTTGCGGATATCTGCCAAATGACCCCCGAAGCATTCTTTACCGATATTTTATTGAATCAACTGCACGCCGGTGCCCTTTGCTGCGGTGAGAATTACCGCTTTGGTGCCGGAGGAGCCGGTGACATTGCCCTGCTCCGGGATTTGTGCGATGCCAACGGCATTACGCTTTGCGTTTCCCCCTGTGTTGCGTACGAAGGGGAGCCCGTCAGCTCCACCCGCATTCGCCGGGCTGTCGAAAACGGAGATATCAAGGCCGCCAACGCCATGCTGGGCCGCCCCTTCTGCTACCGTTACCCGGTGGTGCACGGGGATGCAAGGGGCAGACTCATCGGCGCCCCCACCGCAAACCAGCATTTTGACAGCGGCTTTGCCGTGCCCGCCTTTGGCGTGTATGCCGCCGCCGTATCGGTAAACGGCTGCCGCTATCCCGGTGTGACCAACATCGGGGTACGCCCCACCTTTGACGGCAGGGAGCTGCGCAGTGAAACCCATATTATCGGCTTTTGCGGAGATATATACGGGCAGACCATTGAAATCGGCCTGCTCAACCGCATCCGGGGTGAAATCCGATTTGATTCCATGGAGGCTCTGGCAGCACAGATTGCCGCCGACAAGGAGCGCTCCGTTGCCGAATACCGCGAAAAGGAGGATTAAGGCATGTACCAGAACTGGGATGACCTGAAACAAGCCTGCATGGCCTGCCGCCAATGCGAGCTTTGCGAAAACCGCACCAACCTTGTGTTCGGCGTGGGCAGCGAAACGGCAGAGGTCATGTTTGTGGGTGAAGGCCCCGGCATGAATGAGGATTTGCAGGGGGAGCCCTTTGTGGGCCGCAGCGGTCAGCTTCTGGACAAATACCTTACCGCCATTGACCTTGACCGCCGAAAGAATATTTACATCGGCAACATGGTGAAATGCCGCCCGCCCCAGAACCGTGACCCAAAGCCCGAGGAGCAGGATATCTGCATTGCCTGGCTGCGGGAGCAGGTGCGCCTGATTCGCCCCAAAATCATTGTGTGCCTTGGCAGAATCTCCGCCCAAAGGCTGATTTCCCCCGATTTCAGGGTAACCAAACAGCACGGGGAATTCATTGAAAAAGGCGGCATCCTGTTTATGGGCACCTTCCACCCGGCTGCCCTGCTGCGCAACCCCAACCAAAAGCCCGATGCTTTGGAGGATTTTCTGAAGCTTAAGGAAAAAATCAAAGAGGTGTGCGACCACACCTACTGATATCATAACGATAAAAACGCCGTTCCCTTCTGCCTTGGCACAGGGGGAACGGCGTTGCTGTTTATATTGATTTTTTGATTACTTCTTGCTTCTCATTTCCACAAGGTCACGGTAGCTGATAAGCTTAACTCCTTTTTCCTCCAGAGTCTGGTGCATAACGGGGTCCTTGAGCAGCTGATACTCCCACACGCGGCACTGCCACATGCTGGTGATGCCCTTGATTTCGTCGGATTCCACGGCGGGGTGCACGAAGGTTTCGGTTACGCCGTCGGGCAAATCCGTCCAGATTTGCAGAATGCGCTCACGGTAATGCTCATAGCTGGCGCGCAATCCCTTCTCGCTCCAGTCGGGGAACAGCAGGTAATCGGGAGTGACTACACCGAATTTTTTAATCCAGCTGCGGGCAATCAGGGTCAGCACCTGATAGGCGGGATAAGGCACGCCGGGAGGGCATACTCTTTTATCGGCATTGGTGAAAATGCGGTAGGGGTAACCGTAATCGGAACAGATGCGCAGGGCAAGCTTCAAAAAGCTGAAACGCCCGGTGTAATGGCCGTACAGGGAGCCCATATGGTTATCCACGTGGGAGGGCTTCATGCCCAAGGCAAGGGCCTTGTCAATCTGGGCGCGGACTTCAGCCTCCACCTCTTTGTAATCGGTGTGCTTTTCCACCTCATCGCTCTCGTGCCACATATAGCCGTCACGGGGGTCAATCAGGCTTTTGCCGGCAGTAAGGGGACGCCAGCGGTAATCGCGCCACTCACTGGTCAAAGTGGTGTGGATGCCGATGGCATATTGGGGATGGTCCACGGAAAACTTCACGGCCTCCTCCGCGGCGGGGCAAGGCATCATAATGGTGGATGAAAGCAGGTTGCCGCTTTCAAACAGCTCGAAAACCGCTTTGTTGGCGGAGTGACACATACCGAAATCATCGGCGTTCAGAAGTAAAAACTTTTTGTATTCAGCCACAGTAAATCCTCCGATTTTCGGAATACGGGTATATTCCGTTATTGCCTTCTATTAAAGCACACCTTAACTTTTTTGTCAAACGGAATCACACAGCCATAATTCTTTTTTGCGATTGACAATTTTCTGAAAACGGCCTATAATGGCTAAAAGGTGAACGCTCGTTCACCAATGTTGAAAGGGGTGATTCCCGTGGCCGGCACTACCAAAGAGAAAATACTGAGCACCGCTCTGACGCTGTTTGCAAAAAACGGCTACGCAGGCACATCGGTGGCCGATATTGCCGGGGCACTGGGGTTATCCAAATCCGCCCTGTATAAGCATTTCGGCGGGAAAGAGGAAATCTGGAATGCCGTTATTCAGCGGGG
>JAZRWZ010000004.1:0-1650 GCA_045599985.1 Acutalibacteraceae bacterium
TCGAGGAATTCTTCCATAGATGCGATCTGTGATTCTTTCAATACAGTATCGCTATAGGTAGTCTTCGTCAAAACTTTATAGTGATTACACTCACGGGCGGCTTTCACCAGTTTATCTTCAAGATAACGAATAAGAGCTTTATTCAAATCCCTGCCGGTAAAGATGACTGCCGTTTTCCAATAATACGATTCTTTGCCAGAATTGTAGTCATTCAAATGTTGAACCAGTCGCTTTTGAACATTTTCCGCTTCACCGATGTATACACTGTCAGTACCGTCATCTTCCTGACAAAACAGGAAGTACACACCGGTGTCTGCTATATCGGGGCGGGTGCTGTCCTTCACGTCAGTGCGCGGGATCTTGATGGCTTTTCCGTTCCAATTGGAAAGTTCAGCTGTGATTAGCCCGTTCGCATCGCCATTTACAAGAAACAACTCTATAGCTTTTCCATATGCCATAATTCCGGCACCTCTTTTCAAAATTACAAGTATTTTCCGGGCAATCAAAAGCCCTGTATGCCGATTACTGTTTAACTGTGTCGCTGTATTTGATTGTTTTTCCAAAGTAACTGCTTACTGGGGAAGTAATCCCCCAAAGCAACTGCAATAACCGAATCCCGATTGAAAAGGCGGCAATCCCTCAGTCAGCTCCGCTGACAGCTCCCTTTACACAAGGGAGCCTTTTAGTGGGCGGCGACAGCATCCGGTTGCAAAATGGTCGCTTTGAACACTGCCGTGTTCAATTCTCCCTTTTGCTGCCCCGCTTCGCATCGCTTTGCCCTACGGGCAAGTGCCCACAGGGCACACGCTCAGCTGCGCGCCCTTTACACAAGGGAGCCTTAACGGAAGCAGCCCGCTGCGCATCACTTTGCACAAGGGGGGCCGCTTGTGCTGCTTAATAAAGCAAATTTGAAAGAATAAGCCAAGTTTGGGGGACGGCGGCATAGGGAAGGAGGAAAAAAGGCCCGGCGGTTTTTTGCGAGGGAAAGTGAGCGTGCGCGCATAAGCCAAGTAAAAAGGAACAGCCGATATTTAAGCAAGCCAAGACCGCGATAGCGAACGGCCGAACAAAAAACCTGCCAATCAAGGGCTTTTTCCCGGATGACCGTGCCGCGAGCCCTTTTTTGCTTCGTTTTTTCCGGCGGCCCGGAAAAAATGAAGGGGAGCCAACTGCGCCCCCGCAGCGCGGCACACCGGCGGCGCCGTGTCTGTACCTTTTCAAAGCAACTGATTCCGGGGGACGGCAATCCCCCACCGGCTCCGCCGGAGCCCCCTTTACACAAGGGGGCCTTGAAGGGAAGCTTCGCCGGAGCCCCCTTTACACAAGGGGGCCTTGAAGGGAAGCTCCGCCGACAGCTCCCGGCTGGAAAAAGGCTGCCTTGAACAGTGCCGTGTTCAATTCTCCCTTTTGCTGCCCCGCTGGGCATCCCTTTGCCCTTCGGCCAAGTGCCCACCGGCCACACCGGCGCCTGCGCGTCCTTCACTCAGGGGGCCTTGGGGCGGAAAAGAAGCCTTGAGGCGGATGGCTTCAGGGGACGAGAAGGCCGTTCCGGCAGCGGTAGAGGGTGCCCGCTTCGGGAGGAGAGGCAAACAGCGCCAGCACTTCATCCGGGAGATGAGGCGGAACGGTGAGCACCAGCACATAGCCGCC
>JAZRWZ010000005.1:0-1905 GCA_045599985.1 Acutalibacteraceae bacterium
ACGCTTGCGTCAGACCTGTTTGCGAAAGTTCCGCGCGGGGTTACTTGTCGCGGCAGATGCTGCGGAGACGGTACCGAATATTGGAAGAATGTCTGATTCGGGCGCGGCAGCCGTTAGCGCCACAGCGGATGAGTCATCCAAGAATTCGGCAAGCCCAACCAATGCGGGGGAACACAACTGAAACGAGGTTGCTTAAACAAAGGGAAAAGACGGTCCTCTTTCCAACGCGATGTAGAAGCCACGTCTTGCATCAGCCGTCTACACACCGTCAGAATTCCGCCTGTTTTGCTCATGTTGAAACTGCACACATTCGTATCAGAAGGAATCCATTCCCCCGTTGTTTCATCGTAGGAGCAGTACCAATTCTCCTCATTTTTCGGCAAACTCGGAGTTTTTACCCATGTTCTGTTCCAAACACGGTTGTGATGAGCACAGGCGTTGCGCACATCATTCAGAGCACGCAACCAAGACAGCAAAATATCCGGAGCAGGGAGATGAAAAGAGCGAGAGACTTTTTTCTGTATGCTAGGCTTCACGTTCTGATACAAAAATACCAGTGAACCGAAGTCCATCACCTCACTGACAAGCCAAATCGGAAGCGCATCATCCGAATAGGTCGTTCGGAAGTCAATGACTTGTTTGATTTTACTCTTTGTTGCAGCGGTTTGTATCTTTCGAAACCAAGCCTCCCATTTAGAGACATCACAGGTAAAAATGGAAGCTGAACAATAAGCAAAAGGGTCATTATACTCTTCTGCAAGATAATGAACCAAGCGATTTCTCACCCCGACTTCAATGCGCTCGATAGCATCCAAAATGACGAGCCGCAGCTGCCTATCAAAACAATAACGATTCCACACCACAGAAAACTCATTCGGCACAAGTTTTCCACCATCCGTTAATGTCCAATAAGGTTTAAGTCGCTGATAACCGACATCCATCAACCTTCGGGTTATATCGTCCTTATCACCATTCATTCCCAACTCAACAAGATGTTGAGTTAAAGCGGAAAACGATAGGAAAGGATGCTTGTACGGTTGGCGCGACATAAAAAAATAAGGCACGCATTGTTGCGCTTGACCACCCCGAAAGGCAGACAGAGGCTTTAGCGTGCCATGACGAGTTCTTTATAGCGTTCTTTCTCTCTACCGTCAAGATAATTTTTCATAGACAACTCTTTTTCTCGGATTGAGATGGAGAATCAGCCCACCCGCACCAAAAACCATCCCGCGCAACCGGGAAAACCGCCGGCACGCCCGCCACTTCCGCAACCTCCCCGCCCTGCAATTGGAAATGGGGCATAGAGACATGACCCTACTGCGGTCACGCTATGTGGCAGCAGAGAGCGGGGATGGGGGGAATACTGGGAGTGAATGTTTGATGTTTGAGGTTTGAGGTTTGATGTATTTGAATTTAGGCGCGGCAGAGCCGCGCGGAATTTTACCCGCTACCTTGGTAGCGGCACACCTATAACCCCACGTGTCAACGTGGGGGTACGGCGGGTGGCATAATACCCCCGCGAACCCTGCCCGGCTTTGCCGAGGCAGGGTGGCACCGAAGGATGGGTGGCATGTCTCTTGTACGTCGCCACGCGCTTTGCGTATCACCCCATCGTATCGGAATCACTGTTGACGCGGAGCGCGAAACACGTACAAGAGTAATGCAACAGGCGCCCTGCAACCACCCTGCCGCATGGCGGCAGGGTTAGCGGGGGCGTAGTGCAGTACGCCGTACCCCCACGTTGCCTCGGGCGCGCCCCACGCGCCCTCGCCCTGCGGGCAAACGCTACCGCATTTGGCTAATCCGCCTTACAGCCGTCGGCGGCTTTGACACGTGGGGTTAACGGTGTGGCACTACATAAAGTAGTGCTCAACTCGTGCGCCCTTGCGGGCGCAAAGAAAGAAA
>JAZRWZ010000006.1:0-31234 GCA_045599985.1 Acutalibacteraceae bacterium
CCGCCTGCGCCTCCTTCCGCTGCTACGGCAACCGTCAGCGGGGCGTGCGGGTGTTTACGCTGGATGAGAATAAGCCCGGCACCTTTGAAACAAGAATGTATACCTATGATGACCTTTGCGGCAAAGGGCTTCGGGCACAGCTTCGTTACCTGTGGGATGCCGATGATTACGAAAAACGGAAAATCGGGCTGCTGGCAGGGCTGGCCGGTGCAGGTGCAGTGGCATGCCTTGCGGCTAAATTGAAAAAATAAAAACGCGATGTGCGGCGAAATCCCATAAGTACATATCATTTTGAAAAAGACAAAGCGGTGTGTCCTGCCGGCAAGGCAGAATACATCGTTTTTCTCTTTATTTCAGGAAGGCTCTGCCGAATAACAAAGAAAAATCAATTTTCTTTCGGGAATAATGCAGGTTATTCTTGACATCCTTTTTTAAAATAAGTATTGTATTACTATTAAGAGAAAACGGAGATGATGTGGAGTGACTATTCTTCCTACTGTTCTGACACTGGTTGCCTTTGCGGCTGTTCCCGCACTGTTGATTTTTCTGTGCGTAAAGTTCAAGCCGCTCAACAAGCTCGGCGTGGTGCTTTTGTGCTACCTGTTGGGTATGCTTATCGGCAACATCGGCCTTCTGCCCCACTCATTCATTACACCCTCCAAGGCCAATCTGACGGTTTCCTCCGCCTCCGCCGTGGAGCAAACGGTTGAGATTGAATCCTCCGACGGCGAAATCGCGGGCACTGTGGAGCTCAACGCCGCCAACGGTTACAAGGCGACCCTGAGCGTTCCCTATGAAAACGCGGATAACGAGAAATTGGAATACACGGCCAAAGACAAAAATGTGACGGTTTCGGCGGATGCCGGCGACAGCACCCTTTCTCTGCTGCAAAGCATTACCATCTGCTTCGGATTGCCGTTGGTTCTGTTCTCACTTGATATCAAAAACTTCTTCAAAATCGCCAAAAAAGGCTTGCTTTGCATGCTGCTTGCCTGCATTTCCATTGTGGCGGTGTCCTTTGTTCTGCATCTGATTTTCAGAGCATCCGACCCCAATTCGGCAAAATATGCGGCGGGCGCAACGGCGGTTTACACCGGCGGCACCGTTAATTTTGCCGCTATCCGCACGGCCATCGGTATTTCCAATGATGATTTCATTGTGTTCAATACCTATGACTCGGTGGTTTCCGTGCTTTACATCTTCTTCCTGTCCACCGTCGGCACAAAGTTCTTCACCAAGGTGTTCCGTCTGAAGCCCTTTGAATCCGGCTCCGGCTCCGTGGGGCAGATTGACAGCTCCGCAATGGATGAATCCGTTCACGCTTACAAGGAGATTCTCAAAAAAGAGAATATTCCCGGTCTGCTTGCCGCTCTCGGCATTTCGGCGGTGATTTTCGGTGCCTCCTACGGCCTGAATATGCTTGTTTCAAAGTTCAATCCGAGCCTTGGCATGACGGTGATGATGCTCTCCATCACCACTTTGAGTATTGCGCTGAGCTTCATCAGGAAGATAAGAGAAATCCGCAGAACATTCCAGCTTGGTATGTATATCATTTATCTGTTCTGCTTCTCCGTTGCCGCCAGCGCGGATTTCAAGGCTCTGCTGAACTTCAACCCCGCCATCTTCTGCTATGTTTTCGTTTCCATTGTGGCAAGCCTTATCCTCCATTCCCTTTTGAGCAAGCTGTTCAAAATCGATGTTCACACCATGATTATTACCTCGGTGTCCGCCATCTGTTCCCCGCCCTTTGTTCCTGCCATGGCGGCGGCACTCAATAACAGCGCAATCCTTGTTTCCGGCCTTGTAACCGGCGTGGTCGGCTACGCGGTGGGTAACTATATCGGTAACGCAGTCTATTTCCTGTTCAGTTTAGTGTAAAGGAGTAATAAATATGAAAACAATTCCCGAATACGGCAAACAGTTTGACGAAGTGCTTGCGGAGCTTGACGGCTTCAAAACCGGCGATCCCGATTATAAATCCGCAAAAACATGGAGCCTTGTTTACTATAAGAATGAGGAATATACTCATTTTCTGGCAGAGGCTTACGAGAAATTCATGTCCGCCAACGGCCTGAATCCCACGGCCTTCAAAAGCCTGAAAAAGTTTGAAAACGACATTGTGGCCTTTACCGCCGAGCTGCTTCATGCCGACGGTGAGCCCGCCGGCTGCGTGACAAGCTGCGGCACGGAAAGCTGCATGCTTGCCGTGAAAACCTACAGAGACTATGCAAAACTTAAAAAGCACATCCGTCACCCCGAAATGATTGTGGCCGAGACCGCCCATGTGGCCTGGTTCAAGGGCGCGGAATATTTCGGTGTAAAGGTTCATGTTGTGCCTGTTGATGAAAACTATCAGATTGACCTTGCAAAGGTGAAAAAGCACATCAATCACAACACCATCATGCTTCTGGGCGGCGCTCCCGAATACCCTCACGGCATTATCGACCCCATTACGGAGCTTGGTCAGCTGGGTCTCAAGTATGATATCCCCGTGCATGTGGATGCCTGCGTTGGCGGCTATCTGCTGCCCTTTATGGAGCAGGCAGGCGCCTCCCTTCCTCTGTTTGACTTCCGTGTTCCCGGCGTAACCAGTATGTCGGCGGATATTCATAAATACGGCTTTGCCTCAAAGGGCTGCAGCTGCATTCTTTACAAGAATGTGGAGCTTTTCCGCTGCCAGTGCTTTGCTCACCACAACTGGCCGGGCGGCGTGTTTGCCTCTCCCGCCTTTTTGGGCACTCGCCCCGGCGGCGCCTATGCGGCAGCGTGGGCGGCCATTCAGGCCAACGGCAGAACCGGCTATGTTGAAATGGCAAAGAAGACAATGGAGAATGCCGACAGAATCCGTGAGGGCATCAAAGCCATTCCCGAACTGGAAATCATCGGCAACCCCGTTTGCAGCCTTGTTTCTTACCGCTCCAAGGACCCTGCCAACTGCAACATTTTTGCCGTGGGCGACAAAATGCAGGAAAAGGGCTGGCATATTGACAGACTGCAGCACCCCGATGCCCTTCACGCCATGATTACCTGCAGCCATGAGAACGTGATTGACGAGTACCTGAGCGACCTGAAGGAAGCGGTGGAGGCCGTCAAGGGTCACCCCGAGCTTGCCTTCAAGAATGATGCTGCCACCTATTCCGTTGTGGGCCATCTGCCCCTTGACGGCACGGTGAAAAAGACGGTTCTGGATGTTTTTGTGAACGGTTATGTGGTCGGCAAGGGTGATATTGACCTTGCGGGCGGCTCCTCCGTAACAGGCAACGAGAAGATTGACGGTGTTATCAACAAGATGATTCTTGCCGATATGGCAAAGCCCGGCCTGCTCAGAAAGGCCGTTACGGCTGCCAAGGTGACAGCTGTGGGCTCCGGCATTGCGGCAGCAGGTGCGGCGGCCGGTGCGGCGGCAGCGGCTGCTTACAAAAAACTGAAGAAGTAATAATAAACGGAGGGCGGCAGATTCTGCCGCCCTCCGAGCAGTAAGTCCCCCGGGTTTTTCCGAGGGCTTATCTTTTCTTTGATGTAGTTTTTGATTTGTGAGTTCATTCGTCTTTCAGGTGATAATCCCGTGAACGCAGCTCCTTTACCAGCTGCTTTTCGTCGTTGACGGGGCGCTTGAACAAAATGCCGCCTGTGGGGGCGTTGGTGATATCCCCGTGAAAATCGGAGCCCGAGGTTTTGCGAAGGCCGTATTTTTCTGCCCAAATCGCGGCAATATCGTTGTTGGAGTGGTGGCCGGGATTGCCGTTATAAACCTCCATGCCGTCCAGCAGGGCAGGGTCCTGAACGGTCATGTCAAAGCGGAAGGGATGTGCCTGAAAAATGAGCAGATTGTGTTCATCCGCAACGGGACGGAACTCCTCAAGATTGCGGAACAAATCAAAATGGTAGCGGTACAAAAGGGCTTCGTCCAGACCGTAAATCAAAAAATCGCTCTCAATATCCGCAAACTCAAGCTCCATGCCAAGCAGAACGGTAAAATCGGGATTTTCGTATTTTTTTGCTTCACGGTACCCTTTCAGCAAATAATCGGCTTTTTCCTCAATGGTGGTGAGGCTTTTCTTCTTCATTTTGTAGGTGTTCATGTGGTCGGTAATGACAATGCCCCGATACCCCAGGGATTTGTAATACGCCACCACATCCTTGGCACAGGCGTGGGCGCAGCTGCTGGATTCGGCTGTGTGCACGTGCATATCGTATAAAAACTGTTTCATTTTGTCATGACTCCGTTTATTATTTTTGCAACATCATACATCTTTCACGTTTCGTTTGCAAGGGGCGGAGAGTCCGCACGGGGAGAAAAACGGCTGTGTTTCTTAAGAAAGACTTAAATCCGGCTTATTTTGTGCGAAAATCGGTTGAAAAAAATATTACCTTTCGTTATATTAAAAGAAGTCAATGCTCGGAAAGGAGAAAATCATATGGCAACGATTCTGGTTTGCGATGACGAAAAAGATATAGTCAAGGCGTTAAAAATATACCTCACTGCCGAGGGCTTTCAGGTGCTGGAGGCCTACACGGGCAAGGAAGCGTTAAAGATGCTTGCCGAAAATGAGGTTACGCTTGTTATCATGGATGTGATGATGCCCGAGATGAACGGCGTGGATGCCACCATCAAAATCCGCGAAACCTCCAATGTGCCCATTATCATGTTGACCTCCAAGGATGAGGATTCCGATAAGATTCTGGGCCTGCAAATCGGCGCGGATGACTATGTGACCAAGCCCTTCAAGCCTATTGAACTGGTGGCCAGAGTGAAGTCGCAGGTTCGCCGCTTTACCCAGCTTGGCAGTGAGATTCACAGCGATGGTGTTTTCACCAACGGCGGCATCCGCATGGACGATGTGGCCAAGGAGGTGCTTGTGGACGGGGAAGCCGTCAGCTTTACCCCCACGGAGTATTCCATTCTCAAGCTGTTTTTGCAGAATCTGGGCAAGGTGTATTCGCCCAAAGAGATTTACGAAAAGGTGTGGAATGACGATTCCTTCGGCGGCGAGGGCACGGTGCTGGTGCATATCCGCCATATCCGCGAAAAAACCGAAATCGACCCTTCTCATCCCCGTTATATCGTTGCCGTCTGGGGTCACGGCTATAAAATGGAAAAGAGGTCATAAGCTTGAAGCTTAAACTCAAAACCCTGACGGATAAAGTAACGGTTGCCATTGCCTACATTCTCACGGTTGCCATTGCGGTGTGCCTTGCGCTGGCAATCAACTTTATGTATGACTACCGTTTTTATTCGCCGGATTATCAGGTATACCCCACCCAAAAGGCCATGAGCATGAAAACCGAGGGTGAATATGAATTCATCAAGGAATATGTGATTTATTCCCAGATGTCTCAGATGGGACTGAGTCTGGAGGACAATTCCGTTTACCGCTCCCTCGAGCAGCGCTATGACCCTGCCAACAGCAACATCGTTTTTGTGGTGACGGACGGTCAGGGCCATGTTCTGCTGCAAAACGACGAGAATTATAACGGCAAGGATTACTATTTCAGGCAGACAAAGCCCTTTACCGTGATTTCGCAAAACGGCAAAACCGTTTCCGGCTCCATCTCCGTGTATGTGCGAAGCGACATGAATAAAATGGATGACTTCAAGCTGACGGTTATGCTGATTCATTTTGCCACGGCGGTGCGCTATGTTATTTTTGCGGTGCTGTTCGTTCTTATTTGCGTGGCTGTGTTCCTGCTCGGTCTGCTGATGTTCTCGGTGGAGGGGGCCGGCGATGAAAAGAAGGGGAAACGGCGGCTGTATCTTGACCGCATTCCCTTTGATGTATTGACCCTGATGGTGTTTTTGCTGTTGGCGGTTGCCATTGTGCTGGTGCTGCTCACCTCCGTTGCCGGTATAAAAGAAACCAATATTGTATTGTGGAATGCCGTTATTCTGCTGGTGGAGTTCTTTATTTCGGTTATTCTGCTGTTCTACTGCCTCTCCATTGCCTCCCGCGCCAAAAGCGGAAAGGTGTTTCAGAACACGCTGGTGTACAAAGTGTATGCCAGAATCCGGAATAAGCGGGGCAAGCCTTTGGGTAACGGCGTAAAAATTCCTTTTATCGCCAAGGGCCTGATTATCATCGGCTCGGCCATGCTGGCCGATTTGGCTGCCATCTTCTACTTTGTTTATCAATACAAAACCTGCGAAACGGGAATGCTTGAGGATTTCAATTTCCTGTTTTTCGCCTTCTTGCAGCTGGCTATTGTGGTGATTCTGGGTGCCACCTTCTTCCTGATTATCTTTAACCTGAATGCCATTCGGGAGAGCGGAAAGCGCATTGCCAACCGTGACTTTGAGCAGGTGGCGGATTCTCACATCATGTTCGGTGACTTCAAGGCCATCAACGATGACCTTATCGCCATTAAGGATGAGATGATTAACGCACTGGAGGAAAAAAATAAGAGTCAGGAGCTTCGCAATGAGCTGATAGCCAATGTGAGCCACGATATCAAAACCCCTTTGACCTCCATTATCAATTATGCCGACATCATCGGCAGCGGCAAATGCACGCAGGAGGATATTGAATCCTACACCGATATCATCAAAACCCAGTCGGAGCGGCTCAAGGATTTGCTGCGCAGCCTGATTGATGTGTCCCGCATTTCGGCAGGCGCAATCAAGGTGGAACCCGCCGAGACGGATATCAATCTGTTTGTGGCGCAAACACTGGAGGAGTTTTCCTTCCGGTTTGAGGAAACAAAGCTGCGCATTGAAACCGCCTATCCCGACACGGATGTTACGATTATGGCCGACAGCACCATGCTCTGGCGTGTGTTTGAAAATCTGTTCGGCAATATCTGTAAATACGCCATGCCCGAAACCCGCGTTTTTGTGGATGTGAAGCGGGAGGATGGCAAGGTTTATGTTTCTATCAAGAATATATCCCGCACGCCGATTACCGTGCCCACCGAGGAGCTGCTTATCAGATTCAAGCAGAACGACAGCTCCCGCCACACCGAGGGTCACGGCCTTGGCCTCTCCATTGCCCAGAGCTTTACCGAACTGCAGGGCGGCACCTTTGAGGTGATTGTGGACGGCGACGTATTCAAAACGGTGATGACCTTTGACGAGGTGGAGGAGGAGCCTTTGTTCTGATTTGCCTCCGATTTCGTAAAAATGCGAATAACAATAAAGAAAAGCGATGTTTTTCATTCCGGCATGATACCGGGCATGAAAGCATCGCTTTTTTACTGCTGTTTTCGGATATATTACGGCAGGCTGATTATTTGATTTGCGTGATTTTGCTGCCTTTCACAATAAAGGCGTGTTGGGCGGCATCAATCAGCGGTTTATCGTTTTTGGGCGAATCGGTGTAAAAATTCTCGATTTTCCCTTCGGGGTAGGCCTCAAAAAAAGCCTTGATTTTGTTCCCTCGCATACAAAGGCGGGTAACCTCGCCCGTTTTCGGGTCAATCACAGAGCCAATCAGGTTATGAATCCCCAGCCGTTCACAGGCCACTTGTACGGTGATTTCGGGGGAGGCGGTGATAATCAGGTCATCGGGCTGCTGAATCTGCTTATAAAAGGGCTTGATGTTTTTGAAATAGATATCCCAGAATTCCTCTGCATCGGCACGCATATCGGGAATTTTTAGAAACATCTCCGCCAACTCTCCGCCGTACTGCCGCAGGGCCTGCTCCACGGTGACCTTGCCCATTTTGTATTTGGCAAAGGCAAACAGCACACGGGGCGCTTTTTTCAGCAGGGACGGGTCTTTTTTGATGTAAAAGCGGAACAAATCCAGACAGCTTTCGCCGTCATAGATGGTGTCGTCAAAATCGTAAACGTTCATTACCACTCATCACTTTCGTCAGTCATTACGGCATGGGCACAGCGTATGCCGTCCACGGCGGCGGATACAATGCCGCCTGCATAGCCTGCACCTTCGCCGCAGGGGTATAACCCGCGGATGTTGGCCTGATAAATATCATCGCGGAAAATCCGCACGGGGGAGGAGGAGCGGGTTTCGGGAGCGGTGAGCACGGCTTCGTCCGAGGCAAAGCCGTTGAGGCTTTTATCCATTTTGACTATGGCGGAGGCCATGGTATCCGTAACGCGTTTGGGCAGAATCTGCCTGATGTCGTCGGGGGTAACGCCCAAAGGATAGGTGGGGCGAATGGCGCCCAGCTTGCGGGAGGGGGTTTCTCTTAAAAAATCGCCTACGGTCTGGCAGGGCGCGGCGTAGCAGGAGCCGCCCCGCAGGTAAGCGGTGCGTTCGATTTTGCGCTGCAATTCGATGCCCGCCAAAGGATGGTCACTGCCGAATTCTTCCGGCTCAATGCCTACCAGCAATGCGGCGTTGGAGTTTTCACCGTCACGGGCGTATTCGCTCATGCCGTTGGTAACCACCATTTCCTCCTCGGAGGCGGCGGCCACCACCGTGCCGCCGGGGCACATGCAGAAGGTGTAGGCACCGCGGCCGTGGTCGGGATGGCAGGCCATTTTGTAACTGGCGGCCTCCAACGCGGGGTGTCCGGCAAAGGCACCGTACTGGGCTTTATCAATCATTTCACGGGGGTGCTCAATGCGCACGCCCACCGAAAAAGGCTTCTGCATCATTTTGATGCCGTGCCTGTAAAGCATTTCCACCGTGTCACGGGCGGAGTGACCGATGCACATAAGCACGGTATCGGCCTCCACATCCGTGAGGCTTCCCTGCTCATTTCGGTAGCTGACACCCTGAATCACACCGTTGGCCACAATGATATCCGTCACCTTGGCACCGAAATGCACCTCGCCGCCAAGGGCGATGATTTCCTCACGAAAAGCCTTTACCACCTGACCCAGACGGTCTGTGCCGATATGGGGCAGGGAGGAGTAGCGGATTTCCTCGGGTGCGCCGTGGGCCACCAGTTCATCCAGCACCTTGCGGCAGAGAGGGTCCTTGATGCCCGTGGTCAGCTTGCCGTCGGAGAATGTGCCGGCACCGCCTTCACCAAACTGCACATTGGAGTCGGTGTTCAGTTTTCTTTGCCTCCAAAAGGTTTTCACATCGGCTGTGCGGGTGTCCACATCGTGGCCTCGCTCCAGCACAATGGGTTTTAACCCTTCCCGGGCAAGAATCAGGGCGGCGAAAAAGCCTGCGGGGCCAAAGCCGACGATAACGGGGCGCAGGGTGCTTGTGCGCCGCATGGGCGGAGCAAAGTACTCCGTTATCTGTGCCTTTTCCGCTTTGGGATTGCGGCAGGCGGCCAGCACCGCATCCTCATCCCCGTTCAAAGCCACATTCACATTGTAAACAAAATGCACATTTTCTTTTTTGCGGGAATCAACGGCTTTTTTAACGATTTCCACGCTGTGTATTTTGGAAAGAGGGCAGCGCAGGGCCTTGGCGGCAGCCGCAGCCAGTTCACATTCATTGCTGTCCAAGGATAATTTTATTTCATTTACTCGAATCATTTATAAGGTTCCTCCCACTTCACCGGCCAGCAGACCGGAAGACCAGGCCCATTGCAGATTAAACCCGCCGCAGCCGCCGTCCACATCCAGCAGCTCCCCCGCAAAAAACAGGTTGGGGCACAGGCGGGATTCCAGCGTTTGCGGATTAACCTCCCGGGTGTTGACTCCGCCCCGGGTGACCTGAGCATTCTCAAACCCTTTGGCGGAGGTAACGGTCAGGGGGAAGTGCTTGACGGCATAAATCAGGCGAATCATATCATTTTCGCTAAAGGAAACAGCACTGTCGGCAAGACCGGCACATTTATTAACCGCGCTGCCCACGGCCTTGGGCAAAAGCCCCGTAAGCAGGCTGTCGATTGTTCTGGCACCGGGGTTCCGGGCGAGCTCCTTCAGAAATGTCAGAAGGGTTTCTTCGCTGTGGTCGGGCAAAAAATCAATGATGATGCGGCACGGAGCTTTTTCATTTTTCCATTTGATTTCACCCACGGCGGCGGCAAGCTCCATGGCCGCTATGCCGGAAAGGCCGGAGTCGGTAAACAGAATTTCCCCGGTGGTGCAGGCGACCTCACTGCTGCCGTCTGTCAGGTGCAGGGCGGCACGGTGCACGCGAACGCCCTTGAGCCCTTTTATGGCATCATGTTGGGTATTTATGGGCACCAGTGCGGGGCACAGGCGGGTAATGCTGTGACCAAGCTGTTTGACAAGGGGATAACCGCTGCCGTCGGAGCCCTGAGCAGGGGAGGCTTTTCCTCCCGTTGCCAGAATCAGTTTTCGGCAGGCAAGGGTGTTATCAACCGTAAACCCGTTTTCGGTCTTTTTGATTTCTTTTACATCACGGTCACAAAGCACCGTGATGCGGGGGGTATCCACTGCAAAGCGCAGGGCATCCAGCACTCCGGCAGCGGTGTTGCTTAAGGGATAAATGCGGCCATCACTGTCGGTATAGGTGAGCAGGCCGAGGGAGCGAAAGAATGCCAGCGTTTCCTCCACGCCGTAGCGGGTGAGTGCGGGCAGCGCAAAGTCACGGCTGCGGTAGGGGTGAACGGGCACATGGATGTTGGAGAGGTTGCAGCGGCCGTTGCCCGTAGCCAGTATTTTTTTGCCTATGCGGGGCAGGTGCTCCACCACGGCTATTTCGGCATCGGGATATAGACGGGAGGCCTGCACGGCGGCGGTAAGCCCTGCGGCACAGCCGCCTACCACAATAATGTCATACTTCTGCATGTTGCCCCTCCTTGTTATTTTTAATAAACACTTTATTTTACAATGATTTTGCCCTCTTGTCAACTTTTGCGGGCAGGGTTCCCATACGGTTTCGGTTGACAAATGAGTGCTTATTTGTTACCCTTGTTGAGAAAAAAGAATGAGCCTGTGAGGTGCTTCTTGTGAAAAAATCCGGTGTTAAATTTCTTGCTTTGCTGCTGGCGCTTTCCTGCCTGCTTTGCCCGCTGTGTGTCGGTGCTGCCGACGGGGGAAAGACTTATTTTGTGGACGCGGTAAACGGCAGCGATGAAAACGAGGGAACCGCCGATTCCCCCTGGCAGACCTTTGCTCCGTTGGAAAATACGGCTTTATCGGCAGGGGATTCCGTTTTGCTTCACCGGGGTCAGGTATTTCCTTTTTCCTTTGTGCCCGGGGCAAGCGGCAGGGAAGAGGCACCCATCACTCTGGGCGCATACGGCGAGGGCGAAAAGCCGCTTATTAAATTGGATGTGACCGGCTTTCCCGTTTTGCTTCTGAATGTGTCGCACTGGATTGTAACCGATATTGCCGTTTCTTCGCCGGAAGGCGGCGGAATGTATATCATGGCTATTGGCGACGGGCAAACAGTCAGCGACATCGCGGTTCAAAACTGTGATTTCTTTGATATTGCCCTCAATACCACAAACACCATGTGCGCCGCCATCAATATTGATGCCAACGGGTACCGCGCCGCGGTCAATGACATTCATTTTGACAACATTACCATCAATCATGCGGCGTGGGGAATTCACACCGCCGGCATGAACCGGGAGCGGGATATCAACACCTTTGAAAGCCCGGAGCTTACCTACAATCATAACTTTTTGTTTGAAAACATTCAGGTAAACGATGCCCGCTGCGGCGGCATTGTCATAGGTGCCGTGCAGGATGCCCTTGTGCGCGGCTGCCGCATGACGAACTGCGCCACATTGGAGGGAGAGCCTTATGCGGCACTGTGGATGCACCACAGTGACCGGGTGCGGGTGGAATACTGTGAAATCAGCGGCACCTCCAACACATGGGACGGTATGGCCCTTGATTTTGACGGCTGGACCACCAACAGCACCTACGACCACATCTATTCCCACAACAACCACTGCTTCATGAAAAACTGCGTGTTTGATGCCGAAACAAGGAATAAAGGCAACACCGTTTCAAACTGCGTTTCGGTGGATGACGGCGGCGATATCAACTGGGCGGCCATTCCTTTGTTCAGCACCGATGTGCCGTCTTTTTCACCCATGTTTCACTTCACTTTTGAAAACAACATTCTGGTGAATGACAAACCGATTCTGTGGCTCTTCACACCCTTTGCCGCGGTAAAAAACAACACCTTTGCGGGGAATACCGTCAGCCTTCTGCTCCACCGCCTGTTCAATCTGTTTACCTTTGGCGCAAGGCAGAATTATGTTTCTTCGGATTCCCCTGTGATTGCGGAAAGAATTGCCGAAATCACCGCCCAACTGCCGGCACCGTTCACGGAGATAAACGGTTGATATTGCCGAAAAACCGTGCTATACTGTTAACAGATTCATCAGAGAGGATGTTGCAAAATGACAGAAATCAACAAAGATATGAAAATCGGCGAGATTCTTGACCGGAACCGCGAGGTAGGCAAGTTCTTCCTTGCCATGGGCATGCACTGCCTGGGCTGCCCCTCCGCCAGAGGTGAAACCGTGGCACAGGCCTGCATGGTTCACGGTGTGGATTGCGACAAACTTGTTGCCGAAATCAACGAGTTCCTTGCCAATGCTTAAACTTTCACCGAGAATGCAGATGGCGGCGGATATGGTGCGCCCTGACAGCGTGGTTTGCGATGTGGGGACAGATCACGCATATCTGCCGTCTTATCTTATCCTCAACGGCATTTGCCCCTCGGCTCTGGCCTGCGATATCGGCAAGGGCCCGCTGGAAAACGCCCGCAAAAGCACCGTGGCTTACGGCATTGCCGATAAAATCACCCTGCGGCTGTCGGACGGATTGGACGAGGTGGAGCCCTTTGAGGCGCAGGATATTGTGATTTGCGGCATGGGCGGCACGCTGATGACCCGCATCATTGAGCGCGCCGGGTGGCTGCGGGATGCCGGTAAGCACCTTGTACTGCAGCCCATGACCCATGTGGAGGATGTGCGCTCCTTTTTAATTGAGAACGGCTTTGAAATATTGCAGGAAAAAACCTGTTTGGATGACGGGCGCATCTATGCCGCTATCTCCGCACGGTACAGCGGAGAGAATAAGGCATACGGCGCGGGATTTCCTTATTACGGCCGGTTGATTATCGGCAAAACCTCTGCGGATAAAGCTTATGTGATAAAGCAGTATGAGCGGGTTATCAAGCGCAGGGACAGTATTGCCGCTTTGGAGCGCCATGCCGACGAGTATGCAAAACTGTGCGAGGTGGCACAGGATTTTGAGGAGGCTTTGAAAAATGCCGACGGTTTCGGAGATTTATGATTATATGGATTCTTTCGCCCCGTTCCGGCTTCAATGTGAATGGGATAACAGCGGGCTGAATATCGGTGATTTCCAAGGGCAGGTCAGCAAAATAGCCGTGGCACTGGATATTACCCCCGAGGCTGTGGCCTATGCCGCCCAAAAGGGGGCCCAACTGATTGTGAGCCACCACCCCGTGCTTTACCACGCCCGCAGGCAGGTGCTGACAAATGACCCTGCCTATGCCGTGATTCTTAACGGTATGAGTGCCATCTGTGCCCACACCTGCCTTGATATAGCAGAAGGCGGCGTGAATGATGTGCTGTGCCGTAAGCTCGGATTTGACAACGCCGTGCCCCTTGCCCAAACGGGGGAGGCTGCCATGGTGCGGGTGTACGAATATGAAACGCCTGTTACGGTTGCCGATGTTGCCGCCCAAACCGCAAAAAAACTGGGCGGAGCGGTGCGTTACTCCTGCGGGCAGAAAACGGTGCGCCGTGTGGCTGTTTGCGGGGGCGAGGGCACCGATTTTATACCCGATGTGAAAAAGGCGGGCTGTGACCTCTTTATTACCGGAGATTGCCGCCACCATAATTTTTTAGATGCCGAGGCCATGGGCCTTGCCATTATAGCCGCAGGTCATTACGAAACCGAAAACCCGGTTACCGAACTGCTGGCAGAAAAACTGCGTGAGCGTTTTGCGGTGGAGGTGTTCCTTGTTCCCGGCGAATCTCCCTGCCAAACCGTTCAGCCAAACAACGATTGAAGGATGATGGAAATTGCCCCTTGACGG
Source organism: Acutalibacteraceae bacterium (assembly GCA_045599985.1). GTDB lineage: Bacteria > Bacillota > Clostridia > Oscillospirales > Acutalibacteraceae > CAG-177. The sequence continues at coordinate 13,866 of JAZRWZ010000006.1, forward strand.
AATTACAATACATCTGTTGACCAAAGAGCTTGCCGGCCGCATTGTGGGCAGCCGGGTAGAAAAAATACACCAACCCGCACGGGACGAGTTGGTGTTTTCTTTGCGCACCCGTGAGTGCGCCATGCGCCTGCTGATTTCGGCGGGTGCCAACTGCCCCCGTCTTCACCTGACGGAGCACGCCCCCGAAAATCCCGAAAAACCGCCCATGCTCTGCATGCTGTTTCGCAAGGTGCTCACCGGTGCCGTCATAACCTATGTACGCCAGAACGGCCTTGACCGTGTGGTATTTCTTGATTTTTCCGGCACGGATGAACTGGGGGATAAAACCACCTATACCCTTGCTGTGGAGATTATGGCAAAGCACAGTAATATTGTGCTTGTGAATGCAGAAGGGCTTATTGTGGATTCGGTAAAAAGGGTGGATTTTACCACCTCCTCCGTGCGGCAGATTCTGCCGGGGTGCCGTTATGAGCTGCCCCCCTCACAAAACAAATTGAACTTGTTGGAGCTTTCTGCCGAGGAAGTGGCAGGGGCCGTTCTGCAAAAGCACGGCAAACATCTTTCGTCTGCACTGCTTGAAACGGTGGAGGGCTTTTCACCCTTAATCAGCCGCGAAACGGCATCCTTTGTCAACGGCGGCGACAGCGATGTGGCGGAGATTACGGGTGTGTATGCCGAGCGCCTGCTCACAAAACTCAAAGAAATACAAGGCATAGCAGCCTTCTGCGAGGGTACGCCCACCGTTATCACCAAGGATGACGGCAGGCTGTTTGATTTTACCTTTCTGACCGTGGGACAATACGGCTTTTCCGTTGAGCAGAACACGGTGGATTCCTTCTCCGCTTTGCTGGATATGTTCTACTACGAAAAGGACAGAGCGGAGCGCACCCGTTCCCGCAGCCAGAGTCTGCTCAAATTGCTCAACAACATGACCACCCGCCTTGTGCGTAAGCTGGAGGCACAGCGGGCGGAGCTGAAAACCTGCGCCAACCGTGAGGAGCTTCGTGTAAAAGCGGAGTTGATTTTAGCCAATCAGTACTCCCTGCAAAAGGGTGCGCCGTTTTATGATGTATTCAACTATTACACCAACGAAAATGTGCGGATTACCGCCAATCCCGCTCTCTCGCCCAACGCCAATGCACAGAAGTATTACAAGGAATACCGCAAGCAGAAAACGGCCGAGCAGCTGCTTGGCACACTCATAGAAAACGGCGAGCAGGAGTTGGCTTATCTGGAAAGCGTGATTGATGCCCTCAACCGGGCCGACGGCTTTACCGAGCTTTCCGAAATTCGCAATGAGCTGTATGACGCGGGCTACCTGAAACGCGCCAAAGGGGATAAGGGAAAGCGGCCCAAGCCTCTGCCGCCCATGGAATATGTGTCCTCAGACGGTTACACCATTCTGGTGGGGCGCAACAATGTGCAAAATGATATGCTCACCTTCAAGACCGCCCGCAAGGATGATTCCTGGTTCCACGCCTCCAAAATGCCCGGCTCCCATGTGGTTGTGGTGGGCAACGGGGATGTGCTTCCCGAGCAGACCTGCCGTGAGGCGGCGGCACTGGCGGCCTACCACAGCAGCGGACGGGATTCCTCCCGGGTGCCCGTTGATTACACCGAGGTGCGGGAGCTGAAAAAGCCCGTGGGTGCCAAGCCCGGCAAGGTGGTTTACCACACCTATAACACCATGTGGGCGGCTCCCGACAGAGCCCTTTGCGAAAGTCTGCTGCCCGACAAAAAAGCATAAGAAAAACAGGATAAATAAAAAAGAAACAGCGATGTTTACCGTCGGCCAAGAGCCGGATGCAGGTGAAACATCGCTGTTTTTGTCTTTTAATCGGGAATGCGAAAATTTATTTTTTAAGGAAACTGAAAAGATTGCGGAAGAAATAGACGATTTTCTGCCAGAAGGTGAAGGTGACGGTTACGGTGACTTCATCATACACCGTTTCATCCTCCTGCAAAGCGGCACGAATCACGGCAGAGCCCTTGCCGACTGCCTTGATGTTGCCCTTTTCATCCACGGTTACGGCAGCGGGATTGGAGGAAGTCCAGATGACTTTTGCGCTTTGGGGCTGTGCCGAAAAGGCGGCGGAGGATTCCCAACGCAGCTCGGAAACGGTATTGGTCAAAGCAACATGGGATTCATCCACTGTGGAGAACGGAATGTTGTTTTTTACGGCATAGGCATAGGCGGGTGTATCAAAGCTGACATTCAGCACAAGATTGTCGTCGCCGTTAAAGGCTTTGTCATCAATGTTTGCAACATTCGGTCCAAGGGTCAGGAAGGTCAGTAAGGGGCAGTTATTGAAAGCGCCCAGCTCGATGGTGGCCAGAGAGGCGGGCAGGGTTACGGCGGAAAGCTGTGTGCAGGAGTCAAAGGCTTTTTCGCAGACGGTGGTGATACCCTCTTCCAGAATCACGGTTTTCACGCCGCTGGCAAAGAAGGCGCTGTCAAAGGTTTCAACGGTGGAGGGGATGGTAACGGTATTCAGCGATGTGCAGCGCTGGAATGCCATTTCGCCAATGGTGGTAAGCCCCTTGTTAAAATTGACGCTTCTCAACTCCGAAGCCTCGGAAAAAGCGTATTCCTCAACGGTTTTAACGGTGGAGGCAAAGTTTACATTCATCAGGTATTTGCTTTTGGCAAATGCCATCTTCTTAATTACGGTCACGCCCTCGGGCACGGTGTAGTCCACAATGGTTCTGCCGCCGGGATAATAAATCAGCTCGGTGCCGTCACTGCTCAGAAGAATTCCGTTTTCGCTTTTGTAGTTGGGGTTGGCGCTGTCAACGGTGTAGGCGGTCACGCTTGCGCAGGCGGCAAAGGCCTCGTCACCGATTTCGGTAAGGTCGGGGCCGATGGAGACGCTTGTCAGAGCCGTGCAGTTGGAGAATGCCCTGGTGCCGATAGCGGTAACGGTGGCGGGCAGGGGGCAGGTACGAAGGGAAACACAGCCCTCAAAGCAGCTGTCGGGAACGGTAACAAGGGCGGAGGGCAGAGTCACGGATTCCAGGCCGGAGCAGCCTTTGAATACATTGGCGGAAAGGGTGAGGTTGGCGCCCTCAAAGGTAACGGTTTTCAGATTCAGGCACCCTTCAAAAGCCCCCGATTTTATGGAAGTGACGGTGGCGGGAACGGTAAGGGAGGTGATGTAGCCGCAGCTCTTGAACGCATCCTTCCGGATGGCAGTGACCTTGTAGCCCTCATAGGTGGAAGGTATAACGAGGTCAATGCTGTCCGTAATGGTATTGCCCGAGATTTCATAGTGGTAGGATGCGCTGCCTACACTGCCCACGGGCACAAAGGTGAGCAAATCCTCCACCGAGGCGGGAGTAAGCGCCAATGAGGAAAGGGGCACGGCGCATAAAAGCAGCAAGGCCAGAAGGAGAGCAGTTGCCTTTTTTGTGAAGTTCATATGTTAACCTCCTTGATTGAAACAAAAATACAAGTTTATTATAGCGGAATCGGGCAAAAAATCAAGTGCCGCAGGCGGCCTATAATCGGTAAAGGGGTAAAATTAACCCTTTTTCAGTAATTCAAGGCGAAAAACGCCCGAATGTGCTTAAAGATCGTTTTTTGAGGCATATCGTGTTCAAGCCCTTTTGCCCTGATATCTGTTGACAAAAGCCGCCGCCGATATTAAACTGTAATTACATATAAAGGAAACACGGTTTCCCGAGAAAACGGAGAATGAACATGATTGACGAACAAGGCAATTTCTATAAACCCGAGCGGGGCTCAACCCCTGCGCCGGACCACATTTTTTTAAGCTTCTGCGGCGACCCGCATACCACCATGTGCGTTTCCTGGCGCACGGATGAAGCCGTTACCGGCGGCTATGCGCTGGTGAAGTGCAGCGGCGAGGAGCGCAGGGTGGAAGCTGTGAGCAAGGTGATGGCCAGCGACATTGACCGCAGCTGTTACCACTGGGCGGTGATGGATTCCCTGCTGCCCGGTACCGCTTATTCTTACACGGTGGGCGATGATGTGAACCGTTCCGAAACCTTCACCTTCACCACGGAGCCGGAGAATACGGATGATTTCACTTTCATTGTGATTACCGACCATCAAAAGGGCAATCCCACCCATTTGCCCGATTATTCCGTGCTCAACCGTATGTTGAAAAAGGCTTTGGCGGAGAATCCCGATTGCCGTTTCATTTTTACCGCAGGTGATAACTGCGACAACGGGCAGAACGATTTGCAGTGGAACGGTATGTTCAGCGGTCTGAAGGGCATTGTGGAAAGCATGCCATACATGATGACTACCGGCAACCACGATAACCGGGGCTTCTTAAGTTATTTCCCCGAGCCTGTGGGCAAGTTTTATCTGGAGCACGCCGATTTCTTCGATGCCCAGTTTAAGCATTCCTTCCCTCTGAACGGCCCCGAGGGCTATTGCACCGAGAATTATTCCTTCGACTACGGTAACGCCCACTTTACCGTTATGGGTATCAATGCCCCCGAGCAGGTGGGGGATTGGGCATATGACGATATCAGAAACAGCAAAAAAACATGGAAACTCGGCAGTTACCATTTCCCCATTTATCCCGTTATGCCCGAGGGGCAGAACGATGACGGTTACCCCTGGCTGAGAAAGGCCGTGGAGGAGCTGGATGTGCTGTTTGAGGGCCATGAGCATTCCTTTGCACGCACCTTCCCCACCAAGGGGGATGAGCTGTTTGACCGCCCCTCTCAGGGCACGGTACACTACATTGCGGGCAACGCCGGGGGCAACATTTACCACTCCAACGCCCAAAAGGTGTGGCACAGCTGCTTCTTCCCTCAGGAGGAGCGCCAACCCCTGTATGCCGTGGCACATATCAAGGGAACCCTGCTCACGATTACCGCCTATATGGAGGACGGCCGCATTGTGGACCGTTTCACCATTGATAAAGAGAAGGATGAAATCACCCCCTACGCCTTGGCTCCTCAATATGACTGGCCCAAAATGGCATTCAAGGGGCAGATGCTGGAGCTGATTGCCCGCAACCTGATTCCCGAGCAGAAAGACGGCATCTGGTATGCTCCCTTCGCCGTTGTCATGCAGTTTATCGGTGCTGCCGTTACGAAAGAAAAGTGCAGGGTGACTGTTGAGGGCTACGGCCATACCGTCACCTTTGTGGAGGGCTCCGATGTGGCCGTGACGGAGCGGGGCGATGTAAAAATGAGCGGTGCCGTTTACATGAACAACCATCAGTTTTTTATCCCCGTACCAGACAGTGCCGAAATGTTCGGCATGAGCTGGTATTATGCCCAACGCAACGGCTTTTTGAACTGGAACACCCCTTCCGAGGATAAGCCCTTATCCCGTCAGCCCGAATAAGAGAAAGAGAAAGGATAATTATCATGAAAAAACATTCGATTCAGCGTTTGCTTGCAGTATTACTGGCACTGGTGATTTGCGCCATGCCCGCCTTTTCGGCTGTGGGCAGTGCCGTGGAAACCGTGGATGCCAAATACAACCCCACCGTGCCTTATATTCACGTTTGCGGGTTGATGTCAAGTGATATCTATCTGGATGTGAATCAGCCCGAATTAGGCACCGCCTGGCCGCCCAAAACGGATTCTATTGTGAAGAATGTGTTAGGGGTGCTGCCTTCCCTGCTTTTGTTTTTAGTAACCCGCAACTATGACCGTTTTACCGATAAACTGATCCCCACCCTCAATGCGGTGATGGGGCCCTCTTATCTTGATATCAACGGCGATGTGCCCAACAATTCGGGCGCGATTTGCGAATATCCGCCCAAAGAGGAGATTCACGCCGATTCCAAGCTGTATTTCGACTATGACTGGCGGTTGGACCCCATCACCCTTGCCTCCCGGTTAAACGATTTCATTAACTATGTGCTGGATGCCTCCGGCTGTGAGCAGGTGGTTCTGGAGTGCCACAGCTTCGGCGGTGTGATAACTTACACCTATGCTTCCGTTTACGGCACCGAAAAACTGAAAAGTGTGCTCTTTAATGCCTCCGCCGTTTACGGCGAAACCTTTACCGGTGACCTGTGCCAGGGCAAACTGGTGCTGGACCCCGATGCCCTCACTGAATACCTGAAGGGCTCCTTTGACCACAATAACGGCGAGGCCTTCCTGAACGGTCTGTTTTGGGTGCTCAACAAAATCGGTATTACGGATTTCCTTTGTAACCGCGTCAACAAGGTGGTGGAAAAGGAGCATGACAGACTCTATGCCGAGGTGATTTACCCCATGTTCGGCAACTGGCCCAGCATCTGGTCCATGGTGACCGATGAGATGTATGAGGACTCCTTCAATTTTGTTTTCAACGGGGTATATGCCGGTGACGGCAAAGACCACAGCGGGATGCGCAATAAAGTGGAAACCTTCCGCAATCAGGTTGGTTCCAACAAGGCTGCTATCCTGAATGCCCTGAACGATGATGCAAACTTCTATGTGGTGTGCCGTTACGGGTATTGCTCCATGTTCTGCACCCCCTCATGGAAGGTATCCAATGACATGATCGTGGATGTGAAATGCGCCTCCTTCGGCGCCACGGCGGCTCCTTATGGCGAAACATTCAGCGATGAGTATCTGTCAAAGGCCGATATGAGTTTTGTTTCACCAGATAAGAGGGTGGATGCCTCAACCTGTCTGTTCCCCGAGCAGACATGGTTCATCCGGGAATATATGCACATGCATCCCTGGTTGGATGATTTTGCAAACACCCTGCTTTATGCCGAAGAGCAGGCAACGGTAAACACCTTTGCCCAATACCCCCGGTTCCTGTATTACACCGATGACGGTGAATTTTTGCCGGATCAGTGATTCCCGGCACAGAATATCTTTGCATCAGGCTGAAAGAAAAGAATCGGAGCGGTGCTGCGGCGTTGTTGCCGATGAAAAATTCATTCTTGTGAGTGAATACGGCTGTAACGGTGCCGAGCCGGAAATCGTGCTGTATAAGCACAGATAGTATATCTTGATAAAGAAGAAACCCGCCAAAGAGGAAATCCTTTGGCGGGTTTTGTGTTGTTAAATCATCCTATTGACAGGTGCAAAACCGACAGCCGGTTTTGCGTTGGATGAATGTATGACCGAAAACTAATCAGCCAATCACGCGAACGCGAATCACGCCGTCAATAGCCTCTAATTTGGCGGTATCCACAGCACCGTCAACATCAATGGCGGTGTAGCCGATGCCCTTCCTGGAGGCGCTGTTCAGAGCCGTTACGGCGCAGCCTTCAAGGGCGGCGGTGATTTTGGCAGCCATGCCTTCCGCATCGTTGTAAATCACGCATACTCTGGTTTTGAAGGCGGCGGGGAGGGTGATGGCGGGCATATTCACGGAGTTGATGATTTCGCCTTTTTCAAGGTAAGCAACCAGCTCACGGGCAGCCATTACGGCGCAGTTATCTTCACTCTCGGGAGTGGAAGCGCCAAGGTGAGGAATGGCGGTAACGCCCTCGGCGGAAATCTGCTTATCGGTGGGGAAATCGGTTACATAGGCAGCAGCCTTGCCGTTGGCAAGAGCTTCCAGAATGGCATCCTCATTTACGAGCTCGCCGCGGGCGAAGTTGAGAATGCGCACACCATCCTTCATCTTGGCAAGGGATTCGGCGCTCACGGTGTTGCGGGTGGCGTCATTCAGGGGCACATGAAGGGTGATGTAATCACTTGCGGCAAAAAGCTCATCCAAATCGGCCACAACCTTAACGGCGGGGTCAAGGGACAAAGCGGCTTTTACGGAAAGGAAGGGGTCGTAACCCACAACGTTCATGCCAAGAGCTTTGGCGGCATTGGCAACCAAGGCTCCGATAGCACCAAGACCTACAACGCCCAGAGTTTTGCCCATGATTTCGGGGCCTGCAAAGGCGCTCTTGCCTTTTTCAACAAGGGCACTCACTTCGTCGCCCTTGCCGCTTAAGGTTTTGCACCAGTCAATGGAGGCACCGACCTTACGGGAGGCAAGAAGAAGGGCGCAGATTACCAGTTCCTTAACGGCATTGGCGTTGGCACCGGGGGTGTTGAACACGGCGATACCGGCTTTGGCGCAGGCGTCAACGGGAATGTTGTTTACACCGGCACCGGCTCTGGCAACGGCCAGGGTCTTGGGGGAGAAGGCGAACTCGTGCATTTTTGCGGAGCGCACCATAATGGCATCGGGCTCGGCACAGTCATCGGAGCAGGTGTATTTGGCATCCAGCTGAGCCAGACCGTATTTGGAGATTTTGTTTAATGTGAGAATGCTGTACATAATACTAACCTCTCTGTCAATTAGTTATTTTTCTCAAATTTAGTCATGAAGTCAACCAACTGCTCTACACCCTCGATGGGCATGGCGTTGTAGATGGAGGCGCGCATACCGCCAACGGAGCGGTGACCCTTCAGGTTTACAAAACCGGCGGCAGCGGCTTCGGCCACGAACTTGGCGTTGAGCTCATCACTCTCGGTAACGAAGGTGGCGTTCATCATGGAGCGGCACTCTTTCACAACGGGGTTGATGAACATCTTGCTGTTGTCAAGGAAATCGTACAGAATGGAGGCCTTCTTCTCGTTGTGAAGCTTCATTGCCTCAAGACCGCCGAGGTTCTGAATCCACTCAAGCACGAGCTTGCACATATAGATGCTCCAGCAGGGAGGCGTGTTGTACATGGAGTCGTTCTCTGCCATGACTTTGTAATCGAGCATGGTGGGGATATCGGCAGGGGCATTGCCCAGCAAATCCTCACGAACGATGACTACGGTAAGACCTGCGGGGGCAATGTTCTTCTGTGCGCCGCCGTAGATAAGACCGAACTTGGTCACATCCATGGGCTCGGAAAGGAAGCAGGAAGAAACGTCGGCCATCAGGGGCACATCGCCGGTGTCGGGGATGTAGTTCCACTTGGTGCCGTAAATGGTGTTGTTGAAGCAGATGTAGGCGTAGTCAGCATCGGCACGGAAATCGGCCTTGGTCAGCTTGGGAATGTAGGTGAAGTTTTTATCCTTGGAGGAGGCGATTGCCTGCACATCGGCATCGGGTTTTACCTTGCAGGCCTCTTTGAAAGCCTTGGTGGAGAACTGACCGGTGAGCACGTAGTCGGCCTTCTGGTTGTTGTTCATGAAGTTGAGGGGGATGGAGGCGAACTGGGTGGAAGCGCCGCCCTGCAGGAACAGAACCTTGTAGTTGTCGGGAATGCCAAGCACCTGACGGAACAGGGACTGAGCCTCATTGATGATTCCTTCATATACTTTTGAGCGGTGGGACATCTCCATAACGGACTGTCCGCTGCCCTTATAATCCAACATTTCGGCTGCTGCACGGTTCAGCACGCTTTCGGGGAGCATGGAAGGGCCGGCAGAAAAATTAAACACTCTTGACATTGCTGTTTCCTCCTTGAAAACATTATTTTAAACATTATATAGTATGGTCTGCAGTTTGGCAACCCCAATATTGCATAAAGATGTACGAATAAACGGCTGAAAACACCCTGTTTTCGGCAATACCGCCGAAAAATGCAGGATAGGCCGAAAAAAGGTGCAAAAAAAGAATGATGAATAATATCGGACTCGCAACCGCGCTCTTGCCTGCAATCATAAAGCCCATACTATTCATCATTCATTCATTTGCCCCTAAAACGCAAGCGGGGCATATGACGGCTGCTTTTCGCAGCCGCACAAAGAACCGAAAAGCGAATTCGCGGTTCTTGGGTGGTGCCGGTGACCGGACTTGAACCGGTACGGTGTTGCCACCGAGGGATTTTAAGTCCCTTGCGTCTGCCGATTTCGCCACACCGGCATAACTGCCTTTTCCGGGAGGAGGGCCTCCGTATGACCTTCCGCCACAACAGCACCCGTATTATATGAGAATAAAAAAGATTTGTCAACACATCCGCGGTCCCGGAGGGTGAGACGCAGACAGGGACTAAAGGGGATTTTTGTTGTATATCAACGGTTCTTAAGCAAATCTTAAGAAATTATTGGCGATAAAAAATTTTTCAAAAGCCAAACTTTTTTCCATAATTTACTCTTATATTCAAAATAAGAATAAAAATTCGGACATAAAAATGCCACTTCTCCGTTTAAAGAGAAGTGGCAAGCGAAATTACTTTACAGATGACAAAAACCGACTATTTTTGTGTAGCTTTTTACTTTACGCCTCGTCTTCCGACTCGTTTATCAGCCCATAGTAACGGCCAATCCAGTAGGGAAGCAGATAGATAGTTCCTTCCATTGCGTGCCTGCCGGCAGGTGCATCCGTGCCGAAAGGTGAAGCATCGGGGCGGTGAAGGTTTCGCTCGTCATAGGGCATGGCCTCCTTCAGCTGGGTGGGCACATTCCATTCCGCCTGCTCGTCATCATACACCAGATCCCGGCGTTTGGAGGATTCCATGGCGTAGTGGTTCAGGTCCAGAGGAATTTCACGCAGGGACTGGATGCCCTCCATCAAATCCACATCCTTTTCGCTGAGGGCGGCGTGAATCATCACAAACAAAGGCTGGCGCTCGGTGCGCTCATACTGCCAATGGTCATCCATGGCGCAGAAAATCATGGCGCGCAAATCCTCATTTTCTTCAAGCCGGAGCAGGGTGAGGGTTGCCAGGAAGGTCAGGTTATCGTCAATGTGGCAGAAGTGGGCATCCTTGATTTTATGGGTAATGATGTTAAGAGGATAATGGTATTTCGTGATAAAGCGGTCATAGAGCTTCTGATATTTTTCATCATTGCTCACATGGGTGCAAACCTTCAGGAAGGTCATCAGCTCAAGGGAGTTGACCCCGCGCTCGCAGAACCATTTGTCATCCAGATTCAGCATATCGGGATCCCAGCAGGCCCAGGTGGTGGGCAGACCGTCACGGTCAACCAGGCGGTAATCGTTTTCCACAATGTGGTCCATAATGCCGCAGAGAGCTTTGCGGATTTCTTCCTTTTCCTTCTCATCGGCGCAAAGGTCATAATAGACGGAGAAGCCGAAGAAATGGCCCGTCATCTCGTCACTGCTGGTTTCGCCCTTCCATTCGCAGGAGCCGTCGGGGGCAAGAGCCCATTCACGGTTGCCGTCACCGTAGCCCTCTTCGCCGGGGTAGCGCACGGCGCGGGCGGTAAACCCGGGAATGCCGCTGATTTTAGTGAGGAACAGCATGGCGTTCATGCCGCGGCGGGCTTTATCCAAAGCTTTTTTGTCCCCGGTGGCGGCGTAGTGGAAGGCTTCGGCAGCCACGTTGCAGGCAGTCCAAAGGCCGTCGTTGTCGCTGATTTCCACAAAGCCGTCCTCAAACACGCCGTTGGGAACCCGGCGGGTGGCAACAAAATCACGGCGGGTGTGGTATTTCTCAATAATATCCTCAAACATGGCGGCTTTTTTGGCGAGGGTCATCTCCTCGGCGGAGATAACGGAAAGCCCGGCATCGGTAGCGGCAAAAATGCAGGAGCCGTCCGGCGAAACGGCCACGGCGTTCACTTTATTGTCGGGAACCCAGCGCCCGGCGCTGAAATACTTCTTGGTGCCCTTGTTGAGCATGATAACGCCGATATCGGAAGCAAAGTATTTTCCACCAACGGCGTCGGCAGCGATGTCGTAGACGGGATTTTTCGGGAAAGAGCCCACACGCTCTGCATTTAACCAGTAACTTCCGTTGTCGTGAAGGGCTACACCTTCATTGGTGCCCAGCCACAGGAATCCCATGTTGTCAAAAGCCAGCGCATTGATGCCGCAGGAGGGACAATCGGTAAATTTCTCTACAATATTTTTCCATTCCATCCGTTTGCCGTGAATCACGCTCAGATACAGGTCGGTTGCCACATACACGTTGTTGTTATTCACGGCAAGGGCAAAACCGCAGCCGCCTTCCAGCTCCCGGCGCACAATGACGGTTTTGAAATCATAGTGAATATTGATAAGCTCGCTTCCGGTCAGAATCCAGTAGCTGTCCCGGCAATCGGCAAGGGCAACCAAAGTGTCATCAAACAATACGGGGGCGCTGATGGCATCACCCTTAACGAAATACAGTTTATTGCCGCTGCACACGGCAAGGCTGCCGTCATGCACAAATGCCATGGACTGCACGGCACCCAGCACCTCGGCAAACAGGGGGGTGACGGTGCCGTCTTTCAGTTGGCAAAGTCCGTTTTCGGTGCCGATGAACAAAGTGCCGTCCTCGGCGTACAGTAAAGAAAGCACGGCATTGGCGGTCAGACCGTCTGCCACGGTGTAAAAGCGGCGTTTCCACTGGGTGAAGCTGCCGGAGGTATAACATCCTTTTTTCAATGGGGTATTCTCCTTTCAGTTGATGGGTCTATTCTATTATAGGCCACTGCCAAAAGTCAAGAGGCGGATGCGTCCGTTTTTTTGCCCGGCCGACCTTGCACCGGGGAGGGGAGAGTGGTATAATTTATTTTAATATTGAAACGGTGATTTGGGAAAATCATTCGTCTGATACCGGAGGTCGATTATGAGAAAAACAGTATGTGTGCTGATGACCTTGGCAATCGGTCTGCTCGGCAGTATTGCCGTTTTTGCCGATTCCGTTGTTCCCCTGCCTCAGGGCGTGACGGAGGCAATGTGCCGGGCCGATTACTGGAAGGATAAAACCGTGTGCGATGCAGACAGAGTGCTTCTGAATAACGAACAGATAGCCGCCCTGAACCGTGCCGCCGTGGACGGCGCGGGCACCTATGTGTTTGATATCGAGAATATGCCTGCCTATAATGCCGCCCGGCTGCAGCAGAGTATTACCCCCACTGCCACGGCAGGGAAGTCCTACTTTGTGAAGGGCAGTCAGATTGATGTTGCGGATTTTTACGAAAGAATCATCACGGCCATTCGCACCACCGGCTTTACCGAAACGAACCGTGAGCCGGATTATGCCGTTACCGTGCGGGATACCTGCCTGAGGGATATTCCCGTGGACTATGCCGTGGGTTACAGTGCCGAGGACCCGGATGACGAACTGCTCTCCGAAAGCCTGACGGTCAATGAGCCCTTCGTGATTCACGCCAAATGCGAATTTGAAGGCAAAACATATTATTACGGCTACACGCTGGATTGCACCGGCTGGATTTGCGGCGATGACCTTGCCCTTTGTGCCGATAAGGCGCAATGGCTGGATGCCTGGAAATGCGAACCCGGCAGTGATGATTTCATTGTGGTAACCACCGATAAAATCACACTGGAAAAAGCCGTGCTTCAACCCAATGCCTCCGAACTGAAACTGCGCATGGGCTGTACTCTGAAGCTGGTGCCCGAGGAGGATATCCCCGTCATCATCGGCGAACGGGGGAGCTGGAACAACTATATCGTTTACATCCCCGTGCGGCTGGCGGACGGCTCCTATGCCAAGGAGGTAGCCATGGTGCCTCAGCACTGCCGGGTGAATGTGGGCTTTTTGGATTACACCCAAGGCAATGTGCTGGATGTGGCCTTTACGGCTCTTGGCAACACCTACGGCTGGGCCGGTTGGCTGGAGTCCTGGGATTGCTCCATGTATACCCGCTCCGTTTACCGCTGCTTCGGCATCTTCTTCCCCCGCAATACCACATGGCAGCAAAAGGTGCCGGGCACAAAATATGATTTATCCGCCATGGATGATGCCGAAAAAATGAAGTTCATTCAGACCATGCCTGCCGGCAGCCTGCTGTTCATGAGCGGCCATGTGGTGATGTACCTCGGCAGTGAAAACGGCGTGGCCTATGTTATCAGTGCTTTGGGCAAGGTGGTGGAATCAAGCGGCGACAAAACCGTCAACAGCATATACAGCGTTTGCGTAACGCCCCTTACCGTGCGCCGCAACGCCTCCTACAACTTCTGTACATGGCTCAATGCCATGACCTCCGCCGTGGTGATTACCCCCGCTTTTGATTTGAAGGAATGCACCGCAAAGGCGACTGCCGCCTGCACGGACGATGCCCTCGAAAATCCCTGCTGTGAGCTTTCCCGGAACGGTATGCCTCTGTATGAAGGTGTGAACTATTCCGTAACGCAAAACGGCTCCACGGTAACCTTCACGGGCATGGGGCTGTATGAGGGAACGGTTGAGGTACCCATTGAAAACCCCCATCCCGACGAGGATGACAATGATGTGTGCGACGAATGCGGCGATTACATCTCCGGCAATCTGTTCACCCACATTCTGTTCATGATTCGCAAGTTCTTTCAAACGGTGTTCGGCAGTCTGAATCTGTGCAAATAACGGGAGCAGATATTACCGTGAATAAGCAGGCGATACCCCTGCGCATCCATTTGCGCGGAGTATCGCTTTTTTATTTGTTTTTTCGAGGGAAAAATTTCTTGCACATCCGCCGATTTTATACTATGATGAATGAAACAAAAGCGGATTCTTGCCGCCGGTAAGAGGAGAAGTGAAAAGGATATGAAAAAGCGATTGTTGGCGCTGTGCCTTGCGTTGATTACACTTGCCAGCGTATTTACCGCCCCGGCAGGGGCAGAAGGGGATGTTGAAGTGGATAACACCTACACCATCGTTTACGAAACACCGGATTTGTCGGCAGCGGCACAAAAGGCAGCCGACTACATGCAGAAGATAACCGGCCAAACCTATGCTGCGGCTCCCCGGGCGGAGGCCCCTTACATCAAAATCGCTTATAACAGCGAGGAAGTGGAAAAGGGCTATGCCATTTGCGAGCAAAACGGCAATGTGCTCATTACCGGCTGCAACCTTGCCCAGGCCGTGCGCGGTGTTTACGGATTTTTGGAAAAATTCGGCGGCATTCGCTGCTACACCGACGACATTTTCCAATACACAAAATCCGCTGTTACCGTTCCCGAGGGCACGGATTACCGCTATGAGCCTTTCTTTGAGTATACCGATACCGATTGGCTCAGCCCCCGGGATACCGAATTCTCCCTGTTCAATGGGCTCAACGGCGCCGAATACCGCACCATTCCCACGGAAATGGGCGGCGTGGTGGATTACATTTCCTCCTTTGCCCACAGCCTGACCAATCAGTTTTGCAGCAAGGATAAATATTTTGACGAGCATCCCGAGTATTTTGCCCTGTACCGCGGCTTCCGCACCAAGGAGCAGCTTTGCCTTTCCAACCCCGATGTGCTCAGAATCGTGACACAGGAGGTTCTGGATTTGCTCAAGGAGCGCCATGACCCCAATGCCGAATTGCAGATCGTATCCCTGACTCAGAACGACAACATCTTTTATTGCACCTGCCCCGAATGCCGCAAAACGGATATTAAACACGGCTCCCACGCAGGCACCATGCTGGCCTTTACCAACGCCGTTGCCCGTGAGGTGAAAAAGGCAGGTTACGACAATGTGGCGCTGGATACCTTTGCCTACCGCTACACCCGCAAAACCCCGACGGGTATCGTGCCGGAGGATAACGTGATGGTGCGCCTTTGCTCCATCGAGTGCTGTTTCTCCCATCCCATGGATGACCCGGACTGCAAAGCCAATGCCGCTTTCATGAAGGATCTGGAGGGTTGGTCAAAAATCTGCAACCGCGTTTACATCTGGGATTACTGCACCAACTACTGCAACTATGTGGGGCCCTTCCCCGATTTTGCAACCCTGCAGCGCAACATGCAGATTTTCTATGAGCACAACGTGAAGGGCATCTATGAAGAGGGCAACTACACCACACCCCCCGCAGATCTGGAATTTGCCGAGCTGCGCGGATACCTCATCGGCAGACTGTTCCGGGACCCTTACTGCGACTATCAAAGCGAAATGGAAAATTTTCTGAATGCCTACTACGGCCTCGGCGGCCCCTATGTGCAGAAAATCGTGAATATGATGTCGGAGAATGCGGCCAAAAAGCATCTGGGCATCTACGAGAGCATGACGAACACCTTCTCCTTCAACAGTAAGGAGATTCAGCAGATGGATGCCCTTTGGGAAAACGCCGTGAACGCCGCCGAAGGCGAAGCAAAGCAGAATGTTATCCATTCCAACGTCTGCTGGCGTTACTGGAAAATGAAGAATCACAAATCCGAATTCGCATCCCTCGGCACCTACAAGGAGAAGAAGGCGGAGCTGATGCAGGATATTGCGGATTCCGGCGTTACCAAACTGATGGAGGCGGCCGAAGTTCGCTCCTTCTTCGTTTCTCTGTTCCAGGGTTTGTTCTTCAAGCTGTACGGCCTTGTCAACGGCGTGCTCAATATTCTTTACGGCGTTTTTTAATGAATGAAATATTACCATACAAACGGAGGTTTTATTATGTTGGACGACGGCAAAGGCACCATGTTTTTTCCCAATGAGGAATGGCGCGTGAATGCCAAGAAAAAGGCGCACGCTCTTAATCAGAAATACAACGCTTTGACGGAGTATCAGCCGGAGGAGCGCCGCGCGGTGCTCAAAGAGCTGCTGGGTGAACTCAACGAGGGTGTAGGCATGAACGGCCCCATCCGTTTTCACTACGGCATCCACACCAAAATCGGTAAATACACGTTTATCAACTTTAATTTTACCTGTCAGGATGACACCGAGGTCACCATTGGTGAACACTGCGATTTCGGCCCCAATGTTACCATTACAACGCCGCTGCACCCCATGCTTGCCAATGAGCGTGAAGGCCTGCTCTGCCCGGACGGTGAGGTCAGACGGCTTTGCTGGGCCAAGCCTGTTCACATCGGCAACCATTGCTGGATTTGTGCCAATGTTACGATTTTGCCCGGTGTAACCATCGGGGATAACTGTGTAATCGGCGCGGGCAGCGTTGTAACCCGTTCCATTCCCGCCAACACCTTTGCCGCAGGGGTTCCCTGCCGGGTAATCCGGGAACTGACCGAGGAGGATTCCATGGCCAACATGCCGGAGATTCTGGGGGATTGCTCCGTACTGTAACGGCGTTGGATTCACAACTTGATAAAAAATATGCGATGCTTTACTTCCTTGAAAGACCGAGGAAGCGAAGCATCGCTTTTTCATTTGTTCAGGGGTGATAATCCGTTTATGTATGCTTCGGATTACAATTTACCCTTCCGTCTGAATGACGGAGCCCGTCAGCTTTTTGGTAACCACAATCTTGTTTTCGATTCTGTCCTTCAACTCGGGCATGTGGGAGATAACGCCAATCAAACGGTTGCCGTCCGCCAGCTTGGCCAGCAGGGCAAGGGCCTGCTGCAGGGCGGTTTCGTCAAGGGAACCGAAGCCCTCATCAATGAACATGGATTCCAGACGGATTTCGCCGCTGCCCTCCTGTGCAATGTCGGAGAGGCCCAGCGCCAGTGCCATGGAGGCCATGAAGGATTCACCTCCCGACAGGGTGGAAACATCCCGCCATTGGTTGGTGCCTCTGTCAAATACATCCAGATCAAGGCCGACCTGACTGCGCATGTTTTTTGCCTCTTCCTTACACCGCAGCACAAACATGCCCTCCGTTAAATCCGAAAGCCGTTTGTTGGCGGCGGCAATCACCTGTTTGAAATAGTACTGCTGCACATAGGTTTCAAA
>JAZRWZ010000007.1:0-1988 GCA_045599985.1 Acutalibacteraceae bacterium
GGCCCTTGATGTGGATGATGTGAACGATATCATCACCGTTACCGTTGCAAACGCTCAGCGCATTGAGTGGGTCGCCAACGGCAATGTGATTGAAACTGCCGTTTCTCAGAATGAAAAAGGCGAAACCGTCAGTGTAATCAAGCTGCGCGAGCACAGCGATGACATTACCTGCTATGTGCGTTTTCAGGCGTTCGGCCCCGGCGGCTATTGCTATTCCAACCCCTTTATCTGCGATGACGGGGATATGGCCCGCTTCATCATAGAGGACACCCGTTCGGCTTCCGAAATTGCCGCCGATAAGGCAGACCGTCTGTTTACCCAGAACATTTTCGGCGCATTGATCAAGCTTATCGAGTGGTCAATCGAAAAGAATCAGCACTGAGCGAAAACACATTGCTGAAAACGGAGGAACAAAATGGTTAAGATTCTTATTTTTATCAATTCCTTACTGATGGTGATTAGTTCTATGTTTGGTTTTAACTTTACGCCCCGTGCCCTGCAGCTGAATGCCGAAAAGCTCGGCAGCGCCGCTGCCGCCTCCGCCGCCGTGCGGATGGAGGAGGGTAAAATCAACGGTGTCCATGCCATTGTGAAGCAAAACGGCGTGACCCTGCTGGATGAAACCTACGGCAGCAGCGATGCCGAGGGCACTCCCTTGCAGGCCGATGCCACCTATCGCATCGCCTCCATGACAAAGCCCGTTACCGCCGTTGCCCTGCTTATTGAGCAGGACAGAGGCCATCTGAACATTGAGGATGACCTTTCCAAGTATCTGCCCGCCTTTGCCGAGATGTATATAGTGAAAACGGACAGCGAGGGCAATCCGATGACCGATGAAAACGGCAATGCCATAAAGGGCGAAAAGGCCACCAATTCCATCAAGCTGTATCAGCTTGTTTCCCACACCAGCGGCGTGGGCGAGGTGGAACTGAAGAAAGCAGGCGGCAGCCAATGCACCGTGGAAACGGCCTGTGCATTTTTGGCGGAGCAGCCCTTGCACTACAACCCCGGCACCTCTCAGGAATACAGCACCGGCGCTTTTGATGTGGCTGCCCGGGTAATCGAGCTGACCAGCGGCATGGAATTTTCCGAATACATCAAGGTCAATATTTTTGATAAGCTGGGCATGACGGATACCACCTTTGAGCCCAACGAGAGCCAGTGGAACCGCATGGTGGCCATCCACGGCAGAACGGATGACGGCAAGGCCTATGACGTTCCCTTTACCGAGGGCTGCGTGTTCGGCAGCTTCCCCGTCACCTATCATGCCGCAGGTGCCGGCCTTTGTTCCTCCGCCTACGACTATGCCAAATTTGCCCAGATGCTTGCCAATGATGGCGTGGGCGAAAACGGTGTGCGTGTTTTGAGCCCCGAGGCCGTGAAGCAGATGCGCACCCCCGTAGCGGGTCAGCCCGCCGGAGGCGACACACAGTGGGGCCTCGGCGTGCGTGTGATTGTTAAGATGGGGAACACCCTGCCCGTGGGCTCCTTCGGTTGGAGCGGCGCATACGGCTCCCATTTCTGGATTGATACCATGAATCATGTATCCGCCGTATACATGAAAAACTCCGCTTATGACGGCGGCGCGGGCAATTCCTCGGCCAGTGAGTTTGAAAAGGATGTTATGAACAGCTTTTCTCTTAAATTCCTGTCCGAATAATCTTTAGTCTGCGGAATATGACAAAAACCCGGCTGAAATAAGGAACACCTTAATAAGGAACACCTTATTTCAACCGGGTCTTCTGTTATTTATGTGTGATTACTTTTCATCGGGGAGCTGCCGAAGGGCCTCCATGCAGCGGCGGCAGATCGGTTTGCCCCTGTACTCCAGCAAATCCTTGTGTGAGCGGCAGAATACGCAGGTGGCGGAGGTTTTGGTGATGTAGATAACGCCGCCCTGACAGGTTACGTTTACCTCGCCGCCCTCCTCGGGTAAATCCAGTTCATCACGGTATTGTTTGGGAATTACAAGGCGGCCCAAACGGTCG
>JAZRWZ010000008.1:0-3799 GCA_045599985.1 Acutalibacteraceae bacterium
AAAGGGGGCTAACGCAAACCCCCGCCCTACGGGCACCCCCTTTGGGAAAGGGGGCTAATGCAAACCCCCGCCCTTCGGGCACCCCCTTTGGGAAAGGGGGCTAAGCAACACATACACACTGCATTGAAAAACCAAAACCAAAACTTCAACCCAAACCAAAACTTCAACCCAAACCAAAACTTCGACCCAAACCAAAACTTTAACCCAAACCAAAACTTCAACCAAAACAACATAATCGGGGGCTTTTGAAAGCTTCCTTTCATGAATAACGAAATTTATTATGAACGGAGACAGATGTATATGAAGAACAAAAGGAAAACCCTCAGGAATATCATGGCGTTGCTGCTATGTCTGCTCATGGTGGCG
Organism: Acutalibacteraceae bacterium; assembly: GCA_045599985.1. GTDB lineage: Bacteria > Bacillota > Clostridia > Oscillospirales > Acutalibacteraceae > CAG-177. The sequence continues at coordinate 367 of JAZRWZ010000008.1, forward strand.
GGCACTGCCGTGCCTGCATTTGCCATGCAGGAACTAAGCGAAGATTTGAGGCCGGATTGGTATACTGACGAAATGTGGGCAAACTATAAAAAATTGTACGCCGAACACGGCGGCAGTAAAGGCGCGAGTAAAGAAGAATTGGCGGATCAAGAACATCAAAGAACATTGGAGCTAGTGCAAACTCCGGAAATGATTAACTTAAAAAATCAATCCAAGATTTGGGAGGATGAATTAGCAGCCATAAATGAGACCGCTGCATTCGGCAAAGAGGAGCGAAAGAAATCGGCGGAAATACTGACAAAATATCTTCATTACAAGTACCCGTATATGTATGACCCCGATGTTGCCCGTGCCTATGATGACTGGGCAAACCTCACCACGGCCTTCAGCATTTTTCAGGGCATCAGCTCCGTCATCTATCTGGTGCAGAACGCGGTTTCCTTTTTCCAGATGTTAGGTATTGTGAAGGGCGAGCCCGACCCCAGCGTTGCTGTTATGCAGCAGCTGGGCTCCCTCCGGTCATCCGTTGACGAGGTTGACCGCAAGCTGGATACCATTCAGGACACTTTGGTAAACGATTTTGCCGAGCTTGACATGAAGCTTCAGCAGCAGGATTTCAACCACTACAAGGATGATGTGTGGGCAAAGTTTTACACCGATGCGGTGGTGCCCCTCAACAATATTCAGACCGAATACTCCCTGCGGGTGAATGACCTGCTTCTTGATTACATCGGCCGCTGGCAGGAGGGCGAAAACAAAACCGACCTGCGCGCCCTTTACGGCAGAAATGAAGAGAACGGAGAAATCATGCAGGTGTTCTCCGGCAGAAACATAAAGGACCCCGGCAAAGCCCTCTCACGCTGCCCCGAGGTTTCCCTTGACGGCATTCCCGTGGAATACTCCGTTGTTGTTCCGGCTGAATACATCACCGGGAATATGGATAAGAACATTTACCTCACCTCCGACAACTTCATTGAGGTGCTGAAGGATGCCCTGACAAAGGGTGTTTATCAGGCGGCGGAAAAGGGGGAGCTGACCGCTTACCCCGGCTTTGAGAAGGAATGGGCAGGTTTCACCGAGGAAGAGAAGCAGGCTGCGGCAAAGGAATATGCCGATGCCCTTGCCTCCGCCCTCTCCTTTGCCTCCGCTTATAATGCGGTGAATGAAAAGGGCTTTTCCTCAGACGTAAAAAACGCCTATCTGAACTTTACGGAGTGGCTTCAGGGCATTGAATCCCTGACCTCACCCCTGACGGCACAGCTTAAAATGCTCTCTCTTTCTCATGTGTTTGAGGGCGAAATCACAGCCGATGCCGATAATATCACCTATTACCTGTGCATGATGAACAGTAACTTCCACAACTTCACCCAGAGTGTGCTTGCCATGAGCAAATCCCAGAGTGAGGAGCAGAAGCTTGAGGTGAGCAACGCATATTATCTCTCCGAAATCACCATGACCATGGATTACACGAATTTCATCACCGGCAACCCCAACTACTGCTATGTGACGGGCTCCGTGCTTGAATATAAAAACACGACTCTTGAATCCACAATGAAGTCCTATCATGTTCAGTATGATGAAATCGTATGGACTAAAGAAAACGAAAACACACAGTACGCCATTCCCGAGGGCTTCAGCACCACACGGTGGAAGCTGTATGAGCAGGGTGCCTCCGATTCGGAGAAGGAGGCCTCCCAAAGCGACATGATGCTAAGAAGCATTACCCCCAAGCAGGCAAGAATCCTTTATGCCATGTATGAAACCGCCAACACCGGCACAAGCTTTTCGGAATATCTGGTGGACAACAGCGTGGCTGCCTCGACGGAGCAGATAACCAAGAGCGGCATCATAACATCCTTTGCCACGGAAAACCTTGACCTTAACAAGGAAAGCGCGGATATGACCTGCTATCTGCCCTCCGGCCACGGCACCTATGCCTACACCCCCGGCAAGGTTTACACCGTGAAAAGCAGCGTGGCAGCCGACCTGAACACGGAGAGCAACTTTGTTTTGCACGACAAGGCAACCGGCGGCCTGCTTGACCTGAGCACCGGCAAATTCAACGAAAACGCACCTCTGGAATACCGTGTGTATTACCACGGAACCAACACCGATTCCGCCGGTAAGGAAAACCATGTACACCGTCTGATAGCCTTCACCACCGCAGAGTTTTCATCCAGAGAAACCTTCCTGGAGGCTTATAACAGTTCGGAATTGAGCAATCTGGGCAAAGACTGGTACAAACACGACAGCGGACGAACGGATTCCGTATTTACCTCCAACAAATACGGCATGCTGGTTTCCTCTGAGGTTTCCACCTACACCTTCTCAAAGGCCACAAAGACAATCGGCAGCAAGTTCTTCGGCGATACCGTTGACATCAGAAAGCTTGTGCTTGAGGGCACACCTGAATCCATTGCCGACGACGCTTTTGAAAATGTGGGCACATCCTACAGCCGCTGCCTGCTGCAGACACCCTTTATCACCGGCTCACTGCTGAGCAAATGGCACGGCGGCTATTTCGGCAACACTTACATAACAATAGAAAAAAATGACGGCTCCGGCGAAAAGGAAAGCATTGTTGCCGTCAACGGTGCGCCGGTTTCAAGCGTTGTGTGCACCTTCACGGCACCCGACAATGCCATCTTCGACGGCTGGAGCTTTTACCCCAACGGCGCTGCCGCCGGCACTGAGGAATCCGTATATACCGGCGTGACGCTTTACGCCAGGTGGAAATACGACCACGAGCATGATTTTGAGGTGACAGGTGAAGCGGCTGCCGCAACCTGCACCGAGGCGGGCCACACCGAGGAAAAGACCTGCAAAATCTGCGGCTACAAGGATGTGAAGGTGATACCGGCAAAGGGACATTCCTGCGAATTTGCCAAGACTTACGACGGCGAATATATTGTGCAATGCGCCGAGCATGATTATTACGCTCATCTTTACCCGAAAAAATACCACTACCACACCGTTTGGAGCGAAAACGAATCCGGCAGCGGTGTAGAATACACGGGCAACGGCCTTGATGGAGTAACATGGATAAACAATGACGGCATCTATGCCATTGAGAGCAACGACCCCGACAGCCCCTATGACCGGCAGACCATCAGAGTAAGAGAAGGCGTGACCGCCACCATCTGCCTTGCGGATATGAATATTAGCGGCGCTCCGAATTATGTGGGGCTCTATATTGAAAAAGCCAATGTTCACCTTACCCTGAACGGCAGAAACAAAATACAATGCTATCAATCCGCCCCGTTTGTATGCGCCGGAAATCTTACCGTTGACGGCAAGGGCAGCCTGAATATTGTAACCGGGTCATATTTCACACCCATGACCTGCAAGGGTGAAAACACCGTTATCAACGGCGGCTGCCTGAATCTGGAGGGCGGCACAAACTGCTCCCTTGAAATCAACGAAAACGAAACGG
>JAZRWZ010000009.1:0-6173 GCA_045599985.1 Acutalibacteraceae bacterium
CCCGCCGTCAATTTACTTTTCGGTTTTCTTATGCTATCATACGGATATATTACGGAAAAAGAGGAATCTGCCATGAAAAAAGCACTCTCACTTCTTTTGTCACTGCTTTGTGTTCTGACAATCCCCCTTTGCGCCTTCGGCGGCACGGATTACGATGCCGTCTGCCCTCAGTGGTGCGCCGGGGAATTGACCTTTACCGCAGAGGAAACCTATGAAAGGCCCTTTTACGATGTGGAGATGGATGTTATCTTCACCCACGACACCACTGCCCTTACCGTGCCCGCCTTTTGGGACGGGGGCAGCACATGGAAGGTGCGCTTTGCCCTTACCGAATGCGGCGAGTGGAATTATGAAACAAAATGCAGCAACACCGCGGATACCGGCCTGCACGGCGTAAAGGGAACCGTGCTTTGCACTGCCTATGACGGTGAACTTGCCATATATCAGCACGGCTTTGTCAAAACGGAGCCGGGCAAAAAGTATTTTGTGTATGATGACGGCACCCCGTTTTTCTACCTTGGCGATACCCATTGGGGCATGGCAAGCGAGGAACTGGACTCCGCCGGTCCCCACGCGGGAGATATTCAGACCGATTCCCACTTCTGTTATATCGTTGATAAACGGGCGGAGCAGGGCTTTACCGTTTACCAGTCGGAGCCCATCGGTGCCACCTACAACATTCAGGACGGTATTGATGAAAACGACATAGCCGGGTTCCGGTATGTTGACCGCCAGTTTGACTATATTGCAAAAGCGGGTTTGCTCCACGCCAACGCGGAGCTGGTTTTCCCCGGTTATCTGACGGAATCCGTTTACGGCGACAAAGCCTATTTTGCAAAGCTTGCCCGCTACTGGGTTGCCCGTTACTGCGCCTACCCCGTGCTGTGGACTCTGGGGCAGGAAACGGATGATACATTTTATGAGCAGTTCACCCGGGAGAATAACCCCTACAAGGATATGTGCCGCACCATCAACGCCTGCGACCCCTATCACCACCCCATTTCCGCCCATCAGGAATACGCCGCGCGGGACAATGTGATGGCCTCCAACAGCGTTTTTGCCGGGGTGGAGGGCCACAACTGGTTTGCCGTGCAATGGTCCCCTTCCCTCACAAATCAGTATGATTTTGTGATTCCCGCCGATTTCTGGAATAACAAAGAGGGCAAGCCCGCCATACTGTATGAGGGCCGCTATGAGAACCTGTGGACCAAAAACTTCGGAGCCCGCGCTCAGGGCTGGATTGGCTTTCTCAGCGGATTATACGGCTACGGCTACGGTTGTGTTGACCTGTGGCTCTACCAAAGCGATTATGACACCGATACCGTAAGCAATGACGGCATTGATACCATTACCCCCGAGGATAAAGCCGTGCCGTGGAGCACTGCCCTGAATTTCAAAACCGCCGAGGAGCTCGGCTACATGAAAACCTTTCTCAACGATGCACAGTGGTGGACTTTGATTCCCGATTTCGACAGCAAATCCGCCTTTGCCGCCAATCCCCTTCACGCCTTTTTCACGCAGCTGAAAGCCATCTTCACGGGCAGCGGTTCCTTTATTGAAAAAATCGTGAAATTTTTCCGTTTCCCCTCTGTTAAACCTTTCTACGCATCGGCACGCAACGAAAACACGGTGGTCATCTATTTTTATAATCCCGGTCTTGCCGCCGGCACGGTCAAAGGATTGCGGCAGGGCGCCGACTACACGGTCAACTGGTTTAATCCCGTTACGGGAGAATATGAAGAACCCGAAACCGTCACCGCCAAAAACGGCACCGTCAGAATCAGCCAAAAGCCCACCGAGGGTGATTGGGTCCTGCTGATGCAAAAAGTATCCGCATAAAAAAGCAAAACAGCAGCCGTTCCGTTTTCGGTTCGACTGCTGTTTTTTATTATTCGTTATTCAGTTGATATGCTTTGCAGATGCGCTCCACCGTCTGCTCGATATCGGCGTTGTCGCAGTCAATCGTAACATCGGCAAAGCGGGTATACAAAGCCTCACGCTTACGGAACATAGCCTCCAGCGTTTCGCCCTGCTCCAGCAAAATGCCCCGGGTTTTGATATTTTGAATCCGGCGCATCATTTCTTCAAAACCGATTTTAAGATAAACGGTAAAGCCGTTTTGCTTCAGGTATTCCATGGCATCCTCACAGTAAACGGCGCTGCCGCCCGTTGCCACAACGGCGTTTTCTCCGTCAAAGGACAAAAGTGCCCCCCGTTCGGCCCCGGCAAAATATTCACTGCCCCGGGTGTTGATAAGCTGCTGCAGACCCATTCCTTCCCGAACCTGAATAAGCAAATCGGTATCCACAAAGCTTTTGCACATGGCCTTGGCTGCCAGAACTCCGCAGGTGCTTTTGCCGCAGCCGGGCATGCCGATTAAAATAAGATTGGTTTTCATGGCATCTCTCTTTCAAATCACAGCAGAGTCATCACATATTCCGCCGCAAGCACCGCCAGGCAGGAGGCGGCTGCCACGGTAACAAGGCTTCGCTCAAACAACGCCAAAACAAGGGCCACGGCAAATCCAACCGCGGCAGAAACCGGTGAAGAAGCAGCATAAAAGATGGCAGGCACCGTCATGGCGCTGAGCACCGCATAGGGAACATAGTGCAGAAAAGAAAGCAGAAACTTATTTTTGATTTCTTTTTTCACCAGCACCATGGGCAGCATACGAATCAGGTAGGTGACCCCTGCCGAAACCAGCAGATAAATCAGAAAAGTTTTAGTTTGCATGGCCGCCCTCCTCTTCTTTCAAGGGTGCGGCAAGAGCCATCACAACACCGGCAATTACGGCACAGATAATGATGACAAAGCCCGAGGGCACTCCGCTCAAAAACGGAATGTAACGAAAAGCGCAGCTAAAAGCAATGGCAATGAGGGCGCACACAGCCACCGGCCTGCTCTTTTTGGCGGGAGGCACCACAATGGCAATGAACATGGCATAAATGGCAAGGCCAAGGGCACTGATGACCGCTTGAGGCAGCACATTGCCCGCAACGGCACCCAGAAGTGTGCCCGTGCTCCAGCCAAGCCACGGGGTAAGAATCAATCCGAAAAAGTAGCGTTTGCCCACCTTGCCTTCTTTGGCGGTGGAAACGGCAAACACCTCGTCCGTATCCACAAAGGCAATAATCAGGCGGTCAAGCAGGTTCACCCTGCTGTCCAGCTTTTGCGAAATGGAAACCGCCATAAGGGAATACCGCAGGTTGATAACAAGCTGACTTGCCGCCAATTCCAGCAGTGTGCCGCCCCCCACCATAATGGGCACAGCCGCCAGCTGCCCGGCGGAGGTAACATTGGTCATGGATACAAGCACCGTTTGCCAAACGGTCAGACCGCTTTCATATGAAAAAATACCAAAGGCAAAGGAAACGGCAAAATACCCCAAACAAATGGGAATACCGTCTGTAATGCCCCGTTTAAAACTGTTTTCCGTCATTCAAATTAACAAATCAGTCTTCGGGAATGCCTTCAAGGAAATCGGTCTGGGTGACGAAGCCCTCGGCATCAATGCGGAAGGTCTTTATCTCATTGGGGCCGAAATCGCTGTAAAATGCGGCATCCAGCATATCGCACTTGATCATGGCTCTTGTGTGCTTACCTGCCAGTTCACGGCAGCGCAGAATACCGTCGCCGGAGCCGTCCTCGCAAAGCTTCACAGCCGTGCAGATTACATTGGGGGCAGATACGGTAATGTAGCTCTTGGTAAGGGGCAAATCGCCTTTATGGTAGCTTACGGGCACCGTAACGGGACGGTTGGCAAACACCTCGCCCATAAGGGTTGCCTCCGTCACATCCACATCACCGCTGTGGGGGCACACGGCATATTCAAAGCGCTGCAGGCCCTCATCACAGTAGTTGAAATTGGCGGCGGGACGGTTGGAATAATGGTCGGCAAAAATGGAGTTGCGGATTACGGTCAGTCGCAGCTCATTTTCGGGGCAGGAATAGCTGTATTTGCTGTCGCTGAAAACGGTGATGCCGCAACGGCTGCCGTTCTGTTCTGTCGAAATGTCGCCCCACTTGAGAGCGGGCTCTTCTTCACCGTTGCAGGGGCGCTTAATGAATCCGCCGGGAATCTCATAGGTGGAAACTCCCTTATCCCCAGCCAGAGCAAAGGGCATTTTCAAAATGGTGAGAGGCTCCTGCCACAGAGCTTTGCACTTAACACGAAGGCTCTTCTGACCGGATGCCAGAATGAAATCCTGCACCAGAGTGGAATTATTGTAGCTGTGCTTCACACGCACCACACTGCGCAGGGCACCCTGCTCCGCCAGTTCAATGGAGGTAAGGTTCATGGCACCCAGCTCATCCTCGAACTTAAAGATGTTGTGCGCCCACGTATCCGGCTTGGAGTTATCAAACACGGTAGGCACGCAGAAGCGGTCACCGCTTACAAATTCCTTACCGTCTGCCTTGGTCACAAGGGAGGCGATTCCGCCGGTCTTTTTATCAAAAGCAACCTTGAGGTATTTGTTCTCAATGGAAAGGGTATCCTCTGCCGCTTTCACATCGGTATCGCCCTCATACTCGGCAGTGGCCTCATCGTTGGGCAGCCACCACAGCCAGTAAACGGCATAACCCAGAGCGGGCACCTTTGCCATAAACACGGTGTCGCGGTGGGAATCGTTGGAGCGGGAGGAACGGACATTCTGGAACAGAACGGGGTTATGGTCGCTATCCTCTACCTTGGCGGCGGGGTGATAGGTGCGCACGGGCACCTCCACTTCCCAGCTGTTGGGATTGAACACGGCCACGGGGCGGGGATAAGCCATGTTGCGGCAATGGTGGCGGGCGTTGGTGTGCACAGTATCGGCAACGCCGTCCAGCCATGTGTTCATGTTAAGGGTCAGGCGAAGCATGGCATTGTTTTCCGCCTCGGCGGCAACGGTCATGGCATAGCCGTCGGAATCACGCACATCGTCATAGGCCTCCATAATGGAGCAGCCGCACATAATATCATGAAAATGATTGAAGCAAACCTTGCGCCATGCCTCTTTGAATTCACCGGTGCGCGGGGGCATTCCCGCGGTTTTGGCAACAACGGTGTTCCATTTTTCGGCAGACTGCAGCCAGTTCTCCGCTTTACGGTTCAACTGCTTGACAAGGGAGGTAGCGGAATAGCAGCCGCTGGCGTGGTGCTGCATTTCATCCTTCCATACGGGCAAATCCACCTGATTGGCGCAAATCTCCTCAAAGAAATCATCGGGAGAGGAGAAGGTTACGGGCATATCGCTCTCCTGCTCGGAAAGGCCCTGCAGGTATTCGATATCACCCTTGGTGGGGCCGCCGCCGTGGTTGCCCACGCCGTAAAACAGCATCATGCTGGTATCGGTTTTTTCGGAGGTTTCGTGCATCACGTCAATGGCATGGTCCAATGCTCTTTTGCCGTTTTCGGCATAGCCGGTGGGGATGCGATAGGTCAGCACACGGGAACCGTCGGCACTGTCCCACCAGAAAAGATGGCCGGGGATTTCGGGATTCTCGCGGGTATCGGGGCGCATCATCACATAAAAATCCATGCCGCTCTTTTTGATGAGCTGAGGCAGCATGGCGTTGTGACCGAAGCTGTCCACATTGTATGCGGTGCGGCAGATTTTACCGAATTTTTCATAGTAGTAAAGCTGGCTGTAAAGTGCCTGACGGGCAAATCCCTCTTCGGAGGGCATATTGCAGTCGGGCTGAACCCACCAGCCGTTTACGGGAACCCATCTGCCCCGTTTCACCATCTTTTTGATTTCGGCAAACATGGCGGGGTCAATCTCCTCCACCCACTTGTAGTAGGCAGCAGAGGAGCAGGTAAATACAAAATCGTCGTATTCATTCAATCTGTCCAGAGCGGAGCGGAAGGTCTGAAGCACTTCGCCGCAGCCCTCCTGCCAGCGCCAAAGCCAGATTGGGTCAAGGTGTGCATTACCGATAAGATGTATCTTTTTATCCATCATTCATTACTCCTTAATCAATAAAACCGTAATAGCGGCCCATCCAGTAGGCGCAGGTATATACATAACAGCTTTCGCAGGTCATGGCACCGCCGCTGTCCTCATCCTTGTATTCCAAAGGATTGCGGTCATATTTGGAAATAAAGCGTTCATCGGCCTGAGCAAGGAAGCCGGTCTCTTTATAATCGCCCTTGTGGCGGATAACGGGCATATCGTGGCGGCCTGTCAGGG
>JAZRWZ010000010.1:0-3027 GCA_045599985.1 Acutalibacteraceae bacterium
CCAGAAGACTTCAGAAGGTGATTGATAAGCTTTACAAGCTGGGCGTGGACATTCAGGTGACCGAGGTTGATATGGAGGTTACCGCCGACAAAAGCGAAATGTTTGATGTTGTGCCCAAAAATGCGGAGCTGCTTCAATCCACAAAATACAGTCAGATGTTTGAAGTGCTCAGAAAGAATGCGGATAAAATTTCCGGCGTCACCTTCTGGGGCGTGAACGATAACCGCCCTGTTACCGGCGAGGACGGCAAGGTGTATTACCCCTCTCAGCTCCTTTTCACCAAGGATAATATGCCCAAAAACGCATTCTACGCCGTTTGTGATTTTGAGCCAGCAGGCGGTGGGCAATCCGATATCAAGGGGAGCGACAGCAACGAAGAGGCCAATCGGGTAACGGCGGAATTCGTGCAGAAAGAGAGTGTGGCGATTGATACCCCCACAGTCGATTTTGCGGCAGGTATGCCAAACACACAAATAGTTACGGTTAACGGGATGCCGCGGCTGTCCATTGACGGCCGTCTGACATCCCCTGTTCTTTTTTTCGGCAATACCGATTTTGACAACCCAAACGGTGTTACGACAAGTCAGGCAAAATATGCCTCCGAGGCGGGCATTCACCTGCATTCCGTCATTGAGAATATCAATTATTATGCCGACCCCTATACTTTGAGCAAAGAGGAATTGGAGCAGTATTATGCCCACCTTAACGAAAGCGTAAAAAGCATTACGGACGGTGACCCGGATGCCAAAATACTGCTTCGGGTCAATGTGACCATGCCGGAGACCGGGTTAACACCGGCAGGCGACACCATCCGGTACAAAGACGAAAGCATAAATCCTCAGGTGGTATCCATGGCTTCGGATATGTTTAACGAGCAGTCGGCCAAAAGACTGACTCATATGGTGGATTACATCAGCGCAAACAAAACCCTCGCAAAGCATATTATCGGCTATCATCTGGAAAATAACGAGTGGTTCCAATACCTGTACCGTGAGAACGGAACGGATTATTCGAAGGCAAATAATGAAAAATTCGCCCAATGGCTGGCGGTGAAATACCGCACCGATGAGGCTTTGCAAAATGCCTGGGGCGACTCCTCCGTCAGGCTCGCTTCGGCGGAAATTCCCCGGGATTTGCCGGGCAATATTTACGATAACAGCAGCCTTTATAAGGACATTCTCTTCTGCGGAAAACAGAATCAGAAATATGCGGACTATCATCAGTATATCTGTGATTTAACCGCTGCCCGTATTTCAAACCTTGCCCGTATTGTGAAGGAGCGCACCAATCACCGGGCAATCGTTATTTCGTTTTACGGCTACCAGTTTGAATTGTTCAGTACTCTCTCCGGCCATCATAACCTGAATTGGCTGCTCCGGGATGACAATATTGACGGCTTTGCGGGGCCAGTTTCATACAGAGACCGCAACCGCACCTCCTATGCGCCCAATTCCCCGGTGGGTGCGACGGGAGCCTTTATGTCAACGGTTGATTCCATTCAGCGAAATGGCAAAATATGGTTTCAGGAGAGCGATGAGCGCACTTTTCTCAACCACACCGATGAGCCCTATGAGGACACCTTCCTTGCTCCCATAGGCACCCTGCGGGATGTGATGGAGGTGCATAAGCGTGAGCTGGGTGACATCATGCTCCACGGCAGCGGCCTGTGGGCCATGGATTTGTGGGCACGGGGGTGGCTGGATGACCCCGCCATCTGGAATAATCTGGGAAAACTGGCGGATTTGTACCGGGCTTATCAGGACGGATGCGCGCAGGCACCGCAATTTGATGTGGCGCTGGTGGTGGATGAGTATTCACTCCACCGCATGGCCAATCAGGGCCCTGTGGGCGATGAACTGCTGGGGGAAATGCAGCTGAATCTGTACCACGCAGGGCTCTCTGCGTGCTATGTGCAGCTGAAGGATGTGCTGGCAGGGCAGGTGGATGATGCCAAATTATACATCATCACCTCCGCGTTTGATTTAACGGATGAGCAGATAAAGCAGCTTCAGACGGCGCTTCATAAAGACGGCAAAACAACGCTGTTCATGTATCATTTCGGCAACATGAGCACGGCTCAGGCCAAAGCGCTCACCGGCATGGATTTTAAGGTGAACAAGCTCATATCCAAAACAAAAATCAGGATGACAAAGCAATCCTCTGTTCCCGGCTTGGTGAGTGACGGCCATTCCGCGCCGGTTTCCCGCCCCATGAGCGTAACCGGCGGGCAAACGGAAACCCTCGGCAGGTATGCCGACGGCTCCGCGGGCTTTGCCATCAACAGGCAGAAGAATTATACAACCGTTTATTACGGGGACTCGCTGATTTCAGCGGAGAATCTGAAAGCCATTGCCCGCGCTTGCGGAATCCATGTATATTCCGACTCCCCGGATGTGCTCATGGCAAACCAAAACATGGTGGTGTTCCACGCCGTTACTGCCGGAGAAAAAACGGTCACCTTTGAGGGCGCAACGGATGTGTGGGACTATTTTAACAATCAATGGTACACCGGTGTGGATTCGGTCACCTTCCCGGCAGAGGTCGGTGAAACCAGATACCTGTTCTTCGGCAATAAGGAGCAGATAGAAGCATGGAACCTGCCGGTTTATGAATAATGACTGCTCATCATAATCTGATAATCATTTTTGTTGACTTTTGTGGTAGTATGGATATAACAAATATAGGATGAATAAATCCTATATTCTCTAATATCATACAGCGAGCGATGGTATGTTGATAGATACAAGCACTTTTTTTCGATGACACAGGCAAATCAAAACTTTTCGCAGGTGGCAGGAACTGTTGATAAATTCGGATATCTGATGCAAAAAACCGCACCCAATCGTAATGACCGGGTGCGGTTTTGTAAGTGATATTGAGAGGGCAGGGGGGAGAAATTACGGTTTTATCTTTCATGCTCCCCACTGAATCGCTCTTGTGAAAATCTTATTTGGTATAGAAAGTGTTCAGTACAAGCTCAAACAATGCGTCTGCATCGGCGGTGTATTCCGCATAGGTTTCGCCCAT
>JAZRWZ010000011.1:0-2047 GCA_045599985.1 Acutalibacteraceae bacterium
GGTAAGCCCACCTGCGCTTACCTCCGTTGCTGTGTGAATGGAAACGAGCTTTTGGTTATATCTCCTTCCTTCCCCCCCGGGGGAAGGAAGGAAAGTTGATTGTGGAGGAAACGGCAAGACACGGTGGCCTTGCCCTACACGGAGTGGGCTGTACTTCGTAGGAATTTCGTGTAGGGTAAGCGCACCTGCGCTTACCGGCACGGCGTTACGCCGTGTGAAGCCTGACGAATGGATGAAATTTCCATTTGCCTGCGGCAAATCCGGCAAGGGCGAACCGCCGAAGCGCCGCCTGGGGCGGATGAAGCGAGGCGGCGAGGTGAGCAAACACAGAGCGATGCGAAGCGCCGCTTACGGCGGCCGTCCCCTCTGTCAGCTTCGCTGACATCTCCCCGCCCCGCGGGGAGTCACCAAGCGAGCAGCGCGACAATGTTTGCGAGGGTGTGGCCTTGCCCTACACAAACACCTCATCCGCCTCGCAGTGCTCGGCACCTTTTTTCTCCGAAAACGGGCACCCCTCTGTCAGCTGCGCTGACATCTCCCCTAACAGGGGAGTAACCTCAAGGGGAAGGAAGGACAGCAAACCGAAAACACGAATAACACCGGCGGCAAGACACGGTTGTCTTGCCCTACACGGAGGAAAAACGGGAGAGGCAAGCCGCTCACCTACGGTATAACCCTACGGTGTAGGGTCAGAGCACCTGCTCTGACCGGCACGGCGGTACGCCGTGGAAAACCCGTATGTTGAAATAATACATTTGCCTGCGGCAAATCCGGCAAGGCACAGTGGCCTTGCCCTACACACTATTCTTTTGTAACTTCTGAAAGCTGAAAACCGAAACTTCTCCTCACGCCTTTATTTCATCCCGATTTTATTTTTCGTATTTGTTGCGAAAACGGGCAGGGTATGGTATGATGAAAAGGAAATCAACCGGGCGTGCGGCCCGGTGAACAAGGAGGATTTCCCATGGCAGAAGCGGCTGCGCTTTTGATGGAAGAAGCACCGGCAGTTGTATATATCTTTGTGTTTTTATTCGGCATTGTGGTGGGCAGTTTCTTGAATGTGTGCATTTATCGGCTGCCCAAGCACGAGAGCATTGTGGTGGTGCCCAGCCATTGCATGACCTGCGGCAAAAAGCTGCACTGGTATGAGCTGTTTCCGCTGTTCAGTTGGCTTGCTCTGCGGGGCAAGTGCCTCGGCTGCAAGGCACCCATCTCCCCTCAGTACCCCATTATTGAGGCGAGCAACGGTGTGCTGTGGCTGGCAGCCGTGTTTGTGCTTGGCCTTACTCCCGATGTCATTTTGTGCCAGCTTTTACTCTCAACTCTTTTGGTGATTGCCATTATTGATGCCCGCACAAAGGAAATTCCTTTCTGCCTGAATATTTTTATCGGCGTGCTGGCGCTGATTCGTCTGGCCCTTCATTACACGGACTGGAAGGAATATGTTATCGGCCTTGGGGTAATCGGCGGGCTTTTCCTGATTATCTTTTTAGTCAGCGGCGGCGCTGCCATGGGCGGCGGCGATGTGAAGCTGATGATTGCCTGCGGGCTGTTTTTGGGCATTAAGGCCGGTGTGGTGGCTCTTGTGATTGCCTGCATTTCGGCCTGCGTGATTCATCTGATTCTGATGAAGGTGAAGCACATTGGCCGTCAGCTTGCCTTCGGCCCCTATCTGGCGGGAGGTATCGGTTTGGCTGCCCTGTGGGGCACGCAGATTGCCTCATGGTACCTGAACACATTTTTTACATTTTGAACCGCAGAAGCGGATGTTAATTGAAGTATTATTATCAGCCGGACGGATCGTTTCCGCCCGGCTTCTTTTGCATAATGCAGGTTGAATTTCATAATTGTTAATGCTATAATTAATCTTGGATTAATGTAAAATCAGGTTAACAGACGAATACCCAAAAATAAGAAAGGGGGAGAATCATGGCGCAAAACCGCAAAACCGACAGTACGGTTTATTTTGATTTTATACTGATTGATTTTCTCTCCCTGCTGATTTCGTTTGCCGCCTCCTATGTAATAAAATTTCACAGCTTTGATT
>JAZRWZ010000012.1:0-6638 GCA_045599985.1 Acutalibacteraceae bacterium
GACGCACGAGCTGAACGACAGCACCGCCGTGCGCGGCTTTGCGGGATTGTCCTACGATGCCACGGATGCCGCTTCTATCCACGGTATGCACACAGGCAGCATCCAGCGTTTGCAGGGTGTAGTGGGTGCCGGAATCACCCACCGCGCGGACAAGCTGTCGACCTACGCCGAGGCATCCGTGACGACCGACCTTGCCCGCAACACCCCCGCCGTGGACTTCGGCGCATGGCGACAGAACGGTGCCACCCCCGGTCGCACAGGTCTCAACCTGATCCTCGGTGCAGCCTACGAGCTGACGGACAAGTGGAGCATCAACGCCGCCTACCACATGGAAGCCGCCGAGCGCGCCACGCAGCATACGCTGAATATCGGGGCGGGGAGGAAGTTCTAAGGTATTTATAATTTAGAATTTATCATTTATAAAGTTTAGAAATTGGCGCGTGCTTTGCCCGCGCGAGTATACAAAGAACAGAGGTGTGACGCATGCGTCAGACCTCTGTTTCATTCCCCTGTTTAGGGGCGGCCACAGCGCGGGAATCGGGGCGCTGCTAAAAAGACGGAAAAGGGATAAATTGCTTGCTTTTCTGTGTCTGTTTGGTATGCTTCCCGTTGAATCTGCGCTTTTGTTTGCGTTCTCTCTCTCGGATATCCCTCATTCAAATACTGAAATCTTTTCCATGAAACTACATTTGCCTCTTCTTTTGCGCCGTTCTCTCTTGGCTCTCATCGCATCGTTTTCTCTTCTCCCTGCGTCGGCTGCGGTGGATCGGATAGTGGACTCCGGGTTCGCGCCCGTCGGATACTATTACACGTATGGGTATGACTCTAAGTTGGATAAGGTTAATTTTTCCGCCAACAGCGGCTGGAAGAAAACAACTGCTGTTACGTTGTACGATGAATTAGGAAATAAGGTAACGGAACAGACAAAATACGACAAAAAGTACGTTGAGGCGCTTCAGTCGTCGATGCTGGTAGAGGTGAAAACGAATGCAGAGACAGGCAAGGTCAGCACGTCCTCTCACTATCTCTCCGCTTTCTTAAACCAAGTGGACGGAGATGGCGGAGATTATGTTCGCTATTGCAGCGATGTCGATGCGCTCGGTAACATTATCAATCCGGGTGTTTGGGTTCTTTCACCCTATACGAGTGATGTTGAGACCGATGTCTTACATATGCGTAATTACGGGGATATTTATATCTCCGATTCCCGACAGCAATATAATTACTACACGCCTGTTGCTATCACGGAAACTGGGGTACAATACGAGGTGTCGGTGAAGAATTATGCGGATGAAACCATGGTTCACATGATGCATACGAACGCTGGAGGCGGTTTTGTCCCTACGCTCAGTCGAATCGGCTTCGGTTTGGATGTGAGAGATTCCGATTCTTTTACGTACACACGGGCCTATACGGCAGGCACGGGCAGCTTATCATTTGGAGTCCATGAGTATTTCTTCAGTAACGTGAAGGATATTGAGTTTTCCGATAATCGTGCAGACGGCGATGGTGGGCTTTTCTACGGACAAAATTGGAGCTTTTATGTTGAGAATTCCGAAAATGTCCGATTCATCGGCAATTCCTCCGGTGGCAAAGGCACCATCGGCTATGCATCTCAATCGTCCCCGTGGTCAGGAGGTCATCAAGGTGGTCTTCAGTTTTTCGGTATTTCCGGAGAGGTTTTGTTTGAGGGAAATGAAGGCTCTTGTCTGGGCTACAACGTCTGTTCTCAGTTTGTCGATGTCAACAAGCTGACCTTTTCGGGGAATCATTGCGTCTTTTTCCGTACATACAACTCCTCTCTCGTTGTGGAAATGACGCGTTGCAATGTTGTTTCCGTAACGGGAAACATAGCGCGGGATGCTGAAGGTTTGTTTGTGTCTCTCGGCAATGATAACTGTAGTCTGGTGTTCACGGATTGCGGCGATGTGTCGTTCCGTGATAATGTCTATAAGGGGTACCTCTTTTCCGGTGATTCGAATGCGGTGTTCAATAATGTGGGAAACCTCAGCTTCTGCGGCAATACGTCTCTGAATGGCACTGTCGTAGGACACGGCTTGACGGTGAACGGTTTGACGGGTGTCTTCTCTGTTTCCGGTAACTCCGCTACGAAACTTACGCCCGGTTCTGTCACTTACGATAGGCAAAACGCCGCTATCTTTTCCAGCAGATCGGGAGGGTTTCCCGCCAACGTGACCGTTTGCGGTACAGAGAAAGACCGTGCTGAGGCTTTTCTGTTTGATGCCAACACGGCGAAGGGGCGTTACACAGACGGTCTTGTCTCCGAGACTATTACGGTGGAGCATGTCAAGCAGGTGAGCTTCAGCGCCAATCAAATGCTCAATGAATCATCCGAGAGCTTACCTAGGATGTTTGCCACTATCTCTGTCGACGAAGCGAATAAGGTCAACATTGACAACAATACCATGCATAATACCGGCGGTATTGAGTATTTGACCAACACGGTACAGGTGAAGAATTATGATACCTTCTCGTTCTCCGGTAACTCGCTGGTGAGTGATGGGTCAAGCATCAGGAGATTGTGGAGAGACCTTTCCGTTAGCAATGAGACAGGACAGGCAAAAACCGTAACGATTGCAGACAATTTGGTGAAAAGTGCTGCCTTGACAAGTGGTTATGCGATTACGTGCGATATCAGCGGGGCAGAACTGGTCAGTTTTCGCAATAATGTTGCGATAGATACCGTTGAAGCACCCACATCCGCAAGTGCTCTTAACGGTATATGCAGCAGTGCAGTTAACAACACCACCTATAGCGGTAGTTATGTTGCTCTGACTCAATGCGAAAAGGTGGAATTTGTCGGCAATGAGCTGATACACAAGGGTCGCGGAACTGGATCTTCTTCCTCCTGTGGCGCGGCTCTAAGCGGCTCTGTGAGGTTAGAGAATATTAAGACCTTGGCTTTCAGCGATAATCATGCGTATGCTACCGAGGTCAACGGCCTCGCATCCGGTGGTGCCGCCTACGTTAATACTATTCTGGGGATGTCACAAATCGGCTCCATGACTTTTGCTTCCAACATTGCCGGTGGGCAGGACGGAGGCTTTGCCATGGAAGCGCGCGGCGGGGCTCTGTATGCATTCAACGACTTTAAAAACGGGAACGAAGTGGGTAGCCTTTTCTTTACGGAGAATACGGTTCGCGGTCAGGATAAAGCATACGGTGGCGGTGCCTATTTCTACAAGGCCTGCAACATGAGTGTCTCGAAAGAACTGGTGTTCACGGATAACGTGGCGGTGAGCGGAAAAACAGGAGATGCATGCGGCGGCGCGTTGTATCTGAACCTGTATAAGGATTCAGCCCAAATCACGTCCGAAGGAACGATAGAGTTCCGCCGGAATGCATCGTACGGTTTCTCCGCTACCGGCGGGGCTCTGTTTTGCGTGGGCTCTGACGTGGCTCTTGCCGCAGGACAATCACTGATTGTATGTGATAACACCGCAGATGCCGGTGAGTCGGGAAGCGCAGCCGGCGGTGGCGTTTACGCGGCATCCAGCAAATCCTTTACCCTGAGCGGCGGCACGATGTCCTTCTGCGGCAACGGTGTTCGCGGCCTCAGTGCTAAGGGCGGTGCTATCTACGCTAAAACGTGCGCGACTTTGAAGGATTTTGATTTACTGGTGATGCGTGGTAATTACGTGCAATCGGGTGATACCGTTGTGCTCAACGCCATACACATGGGTAATACGGGAACATCGACTGCCGGTAATTTGAGCATCCTCTGCAATGAGGGGCAGCGCGCAGAGATTTATGACAGTGTGAATGCCCGCTCGTTGTTGCTTAATACGAGTGCGAACAATACGGGCAGCATTCTCTTCTCCGGCACGCATACGGAAAAGGACTTGGGTGCGCTGAAGGCGAACTACACGCAGGAGGAGTTGGCCGCTTCCCGCCGCATCTATTCATCATCGGGTATAAGCATTACTTACGGCAATCTACAGGTGCGCGACGGCATGCAACTGGTTAGTGGTACAACCTTCAAACAGGCGGCAACAGCACAGCTGAGCCTACACAATGCGGGCATCAGTGCAGAGGGTGCTCTCACCACCTCCTCAGTTCGCTTCAGCGGAGTGAATGAGTTGAGCTCCTCTACGTCCCTTGCCGGTACCTCATGGACTCTGAGCCTCGACGCAACGAATAAGGAGCAGGCCGTGGTAACACTGACCGGCACGAATGATACGGGCACCATTACGATGGGTGCTCTCACGGGGCTTTCGTTGGAGTTTGGGGAGGAACTGACCTCCGGTACCTATAAACTCATCAGCTTCGATACGACCAAGGTGTCGTGGAACTCGCTTTCCAAGACCGCGCTCTCCGGCGTCTGCCAATCGCTCACTGTCGGCAGCGGTACGGATGTGCGCTTGCTGACCGAGGGCAACACACAGACGCTCGTCTTTGATTATGCGGTTCCTGTCCGCTCTGCAACCACTCTGACATGGGGCGGAGGCATCGGCACATGGCAGCTGGACGACAGCGCGGCTTGGACGGGCTGCGTGAATGACCTCTCCTTCCACGATGGTGACAGCATTATCTTTCATAAGGGGGGAGACGTCACCATTATCGGCGATGTGGCACCGGCTTCCGTAATCGTTACGGGAAGCGAAACGCTGAACCTCAGCGGTAGCGGGCGACTGACGGGGGCGACAGCACTCACCAAGAGCGGCAGCGGTGCGCTTGCGATTTCCACGGAAAATACCTACAGCGGCGGTACCACCATCAGCGGCGGTACCGTGACGGCGGGTAATGCGGCGGCTTTCGGGCGCGGCGGTATCACGCTTTCTGGCGGTACGTTGGCCATGGGTACACAGGCGGTAGCTAATGCGGTGACCGCCACGGGCGGCACGCTGACGGGTACGGCATACAAGGGGGCACTTACCGTGAAGGGAAATGTGACGCTGGGCAGCGGTTTCAAGGCGGGGAGCCTGACCTTGGCGAGCGGCACGCTGACGGGTACGGTGAAAACGGGTGATGTCCACACGCTGAACGCCGACGGCGGTCGCATTTCCGGCGCGCTGACTCTTAACGGCGGCAGCATCGTTTTCGGCGGCAGTCCGCTTTCCGTATCAGGGGCGCTCACCATCAGCTCCTCCACCACGTTGGATTTCTCTGCCTACAGTGTGGCAGGGCAGTACACCCTCATTTCGGCGGGTTCCGTGAGCGGCAACCTTGGTTATCTGAACTACGACAGCACCGTGGGTCGCAATGACTACAGCGTTGTTAAGAGCGGTAATTCGCTGGTGCTGAAGGTGGAAACCGCCGTTCCTACATTGGTGTGGACGGCGCCCCGCGGCGTATGGAGCAACAACGGCGGCTTTGGTGATGCCGTGTTCGGAAACGGCGATTCGGTGCAGTTTACCACGCAGAGCAATGTCACCATCAAGGGACCTGTGAATCCCGGTGCCGTGCTGGTGAATGCTGACCGCAACGTGGTGTTGACCGCCGATAGATACACCCCCGGCAGCGGTATTGAGGGTTCTGCTACGCTGACAAAAGACGGCAAGGGGATGCTGACCCTCAATGCGGGTAATACCTACAGCGGCGGCACCATTCTGAAACAGGGTACCCTTAAGGCCGCCGCCGATACTGCCTTCGGCACGGGCACCATCACCGTCAAAGACGGTACGCTCGATTTGGGCGGCAAGGCTGTGACCAACAATATCGTGCTGGCGGGTAATGCCCTGTTGAAGGGTGATGCCAAGTACACCGGGGCTCTTTCGGTGCAGGGACAGGCCACCCTGCTGGGTAAGATGACCAATAAGGCCACGCTCACCATCGGTTATGGCAACACGCTGACGCTGGCTCCCACGGCATCCGTGGCGGGCAGCATAGACGTGTGGAACGGTACGCTCAATATATCTTCCCCCAGAGGCTTAACTGTGGCGCGGGGGAGCTTCCTGGCATTGTACGACGGTACCGTGAACGGCGGTGTTTCGGTCGGAACGGGGGGCGTTTTGGTACTGCATGGCGGCACAATGACCACCGCTCCTACGCTGACAGGCGGTGTACTGGTTGGAAGCGGCGGGCACACCAATGTTCAGCTGAGCGGTACGGGGACGCTATTGCTCGATTCCCAATATGTCTGCCTGAAAGGCAAGGGAACGCTGATTTCTGATTCTGCACCCACCGTGACGGGCGGCAAGTTAACGCTGCTGTCGCTGCACGATGCTTATTTTGATGAAATCAACGTGGACGGCGGCATGCTGGCTCTGGGGAGAGTGAATACCGATATGGACATCCATGTGACCGGTTCTGCCGCACTGAATAACGGTGCTTTCCACAGTGGTGATGTGAATGTAGACGGCGAACTGCTCAAGGGTTCCGTCATCAAGCTCACCAACTCGAAGCAGAGTGTTGATTTGAATGCGGCAGGTGTGATGAACGGTACCATCAGCGGCTTGGGTGTTGTGAACGTGAATGATGATATCAATGCCTCGCTCGGTAAGATGACCAATGCCGCCGTCAACCTGAACAGCGGCACGCTCACCAACATCAAGGGGATGAGACTGGTCAAGGGGCAGACGCTCACCTTCGGCGGCGGCAACCTGAATCTGTCGGGTAAACTGCTGACCACCGCCGTGGGTTCAACGCTCAATGTGTCGAAATCCGGCACGCTGGAC
>JAZRWZ010000013.1:0-4528 GCA_045599985.1 Acutalibacteraceae bacterium
GCTTGCGGTAAGGGTTGCGGAAGAAACAGTTTTAATCAAATCAAAGAAGTTGGGGTCAAAGTTCATAAACACGGTGGAGGTACCGAAATAGATACCGTCGGAACCATCCAGAGAAACGGTTGTGAAAATGAGATCCTTTGATTTTACGTAACCGTCACTGACCTCGGCAGTTTTCAGGTAAGTGGCAAGATCTGCATCGGTAGCCTTATCTGCGGGAACCTCATAGCAGTCGGCTGCCAGATAAACCCAACCGCCGGTGCCGCCGACGCCTGAGTTCTGGCTGGCATCGGAAGTACCTTCGCCGTAGAGGGCATCATAAGCAGCTTTGGCTTCGGCATGGGTCTTGGTCTTGCCGCCGATAGGGCCTACACTGTAGGTTACCTTGTTGGCAGGATCAGTCCAGGTGGGGTCTGCTGCCGAAGCGCCGATGCTGAACACGCCGCCAAGGCAGGTCACTGTGCTCATAAGCAATGTGGCAACAAGTGCAATGCTTACAAGCTTTTTGAGTTTGAACATGCTTTTTTCCTCCTGTTTTTTCCGTGTAAACACGGTTTTTTGAATTGAAGCCGGAGTCGAATTACTCCGACTCCAAACTAATTGCGGAAGCATTATCGCACAAAATAAAAGAAAAATCAACAATCCCTTACAATAATAATTATTATATAAAGAAGATTGTTGATTTTTAACAATTCAATTCAGCGGATTTTGTGCATCGTTACGAGGACATCCGTGCAGTGGTATACAAACCGAACGCATTATGATTGATATCGATCACCTGCCTCGCTGCCCTCATCCGAAATGCGAAAAATGTCAGATTCTTGCAACGCCGCTTTCGATGGCCGCCTTGGCAACAGCTTTGGCAACGGCGGGGCCCACACGGGGGTCAAAGGGGGCGGGAATAATGTAATCCGCGCGCAGCTCCTCGTCCGAAACAAGGCCTGCCAGTGCATCGGCGGCGGCGGACTTCATGGCCTCGTTGATGTCGCTTGCCCGCACATCAAAAGCACCGCGGAAAATACCGGGGAAGGCAAGCACATTGTTGATTTGGTTGGGGTAGTCGCTGCGGCCCGTTCCCACCACGGCAGCACCGGCCTCCAGCGCAAGCTCGGGCAGAATCTCGGGGGTGGGGTTGGCCATGGCCATGATGATGGAATCCTTGTTCATGGAGGCTACCATCTCCTGAGTGACAAGACCGGCGGCGGAAACGCCCACAAAGATGTCGGCACCCTTCATGGCATCGGCTAAAGTGCCGCTGATGTCATCCTTGTTGGAGAAAGCGATGTTGCGGCGCAATTCGTCGGAAATATCACTCTGGCTGTTGATGATGCCGCGTCTGTTGCACATGATGATGTTTTTGGCACCGTTGCCGTCAAGCAGCTTGGCAATGGCAACACCTGCCGCACCGGCGCCGCTCACGGCCACGGTGCAGTCGCTCAGCTTTTTGTTGAGAAGGCGCATGGCATTCTTCACGGCTGCCAGCACAATCACGGCTGTGCCGTGCTGATCGTCATGGAAAATGGGGACATCGCAGATTTCCTTCAGACGGCGCTCAATCTCGAAGCAGCGGGGGGCGGCAATATCCTCCAGATTGATTCCGCCGAAGGAGCCTGCCAGCAGAGAAACGGTTTTTACGATTTCCTCCGGGTCCTTGGAGCGGATGCACAGGGGAACGGCATCCACATCGCCGAATTCCTTGAACAGCAGGCATTTGCCCTCCATCACGGGCATACCGGCCTCGGGCCCGATATCACCAAGGCCCAGAACAGCGGTGCCGTCCGTTACCACGGCTACCGTGTTCCAGCGGCGGGTCAGTTCATAGCTTTTATTTACATCGTCCTTGATGGCAAGGCAGGGTGCGGCCACGCCGGGGGTATAGGCCAAAGAGAGCTCCTCCTTGGTGGTGGCATGGGCGCGGGTTTTGGTTTCCAGTTTGCCTTTCCACTCATAGTGCAGGCGTAATGACTCTTTTGCGTAATCCAATGCTGTTGTTCTCCTTTTGCGTTATATTTTTTCCCAGTTGCGGGAGCGTTCCACGGCTCGTTTCCATCCCTCATAGTACGCATTGCGGGTATCCAGAGGCATGGAGGGGGTGAAGACCTTGTCTATCTCACGGTTTTTGATGATTTCTTCCTTGCCGGCCCAGAAGCCCACGGCAAGGCCTGCCATATAGGCGGAGCCCAGCGCGGTGGTTTCCACCGTTTTTGGGCGCACCACAAGGCAGCGGATTAAATCGGCCTGAATCTGCATCATGATATTGCTCACGGAGGCACCGCCGTCCACGCGCAGCTCGGTAAAATCAATGCCGGAGTCGGTCTTCATGGCCTCCAGCAAATCGGTCATCTGGTAGGCAATGGCTTCCAGCACACTGCGGGCCACATGGGCGCGGTTCACGCCGCGGGTAAGGCCCACAATGCAGCCCCGGGCATACATATCCCAATAGGGCGCGCCAAGGCCGGTGAAGGCGGGCACAAAATAGATGCCGTTGGCATCGGGCACGCTCTCGGCCAGTTCGTCACAGCGGCGGGCAGTGTCAATGAGATGAAGCTCATCACGCAGCCATTTGATGACGGAACCGGCATTGAAGGCGGAACCTTCGATATCGTATTCCACCTTGTCGCCGATGCCCCAGGCCACGCCGGTGAGCAGATTGGTTTTGGATTTGGTGCGCTTTTCGCCCGTGTTCATCAGCAGGAAGCAGCCTGTGCCGTAGGTGTTTTTGGCCTGACCTGCCTCAAAGCAGCACTGGCCGAACAGGGCGGCCTGCTGGTCGCCGATGGCACCGCTGATGGGAATGCCCGCCAATGCTTCAAGGCCGATAATGGAGCCTGCCACGGTGCCGTACACCTTGCTGGAGGGTACGGGCGCGGGCAGAATGTTCATGGGGATATCCAGTTTTTCGCAAAGGTAGGAATCCCAGCAGAGCTTATCCACATCAAACAGCATGGTGCGGGAGGCGTTGGAGTAATCGGTCACATGCACCTTGCCCCCCGTCAGGTTCCAGATGAGCCAGGTTTCCACCGTGCCGAACAGCAGTTTGCCTGCGGCAGCCTGCTCCCTTGCGCCGGGAACATTGTCAAGAATCCACTTGATTTTGGTACCGCTGAAGTAAGCATCCACCACCAGACCGGTGTGCTCCTGAATATAGTCGGAGAGGCCTTCCTCCTTCAGCTTTTCGCAGATATCCGCCGTGCGGCGGCACTGCCACACGATGGCGTTGTAAATGGGTTTTCCGGTTTCTTTGTTCCAAACAATGGTGGTTTCACGCTGGTTGGTAATGCCGATGGCGGCAATGTCGGCAGGGGAAACATCGCTGCTTGAGAACAAGCCTGTAACAGCCTCAAACTGGCTGTAAAGGATGGTCATGGGGTCATGCTCCACCCAACCGGCCTTGGGATAAATCTGCTCAAATTCCTTTTGGGCTTTGGCAATGATGTTGCCGGCCTTGTCAAAAACAATGGCACGCGAGCTTGTGGTGCCCTGGTCCAATGCGAGAACGTATTTAGCCATACTCATTCTCCTTATCAATGTTGTGAATCGGCAATCAGATGCCGAAGTAGGATGCGGCGTTGTTGAAGGAAATATCCTTTACGATTTGGCAGAGCGTGTCGTAATCGGCAGGGTACAGACCGTTCTCCACCATATCGCCCAACAGCCCGCAAAGAATGCGGCGGAAATACTCGTGGCGGGGGTAGGAAAGGAAGGAACGGGAATCGGTAACCATGCCGATGAATTTGCTCAGAGCGCCCAGATTGCCCAAAGCTTTCATCTGCTCGCGCATGCCGTCAATATTGTCATTGAACCACCAGGCGGAGCCGAACTGCAGCTTGCTTGCGGCCTCGGCAGTCTGGAAATTGCCCAGCATGGAGCCCAGCACATAGTTATCCTTCGGGTTCAGGGTGAACAGCACCGTTTTGGGCAGGGATTCCTCGGCGGCCAGACTGTCCAGAAGGCGGGAAAGCTTTTGCGCTACCTCGCCGTCATCAATGGAATCAAAGCCCGCATCGGGGCCAAGACGCTCAAACATCAGGGAATTGTTGTTGCGCATGGGGCCGATGTGTAATTCCATGCCCCAACCCCGTGCGGCATACTCTTTTGCGAAGAAGCGGAGCAGCTCCGTTTTGAATTTTTCCACCTCACAGTCGGAAAGGCATTCACCTTTACACGCCTTTTGGAAGATGGCTTCAAGCTCGTCTGCGGAGGCTCTGCAATAGGGGAATCTGCCAAAGGCGTGGTCACTGGCGCGGCAGCCCAAAGAATCAAAGAAATTGATGCGTTCTTTAAGTATATCAAGGAGCTGCGCATAGGAAGAGATGACTTTGCCGGCGGTCTTTTCCATGGCGGCAAGCCATGCTTTCCAACCGGGCAGCTCTATGCCCAGCACCTTGTCGGGGCGGAAGGCGGGAAGCACCTTTATTGTAAAGTTCTTATCCTTTACGAGCAGCTGATGGTATTCCAAAGAATCGGCGGGGTCATCGGTGGTGCACAGGCAGGCCACGTTGGATTTCTGAAACAATTCACGGGGGGTAAA
>JAZRWZ010000014.1:0-9909 GCA_045599985.1 Acutalibacteraceae bacterium
CGTTTTGATGTACGGCATGGAATTTATGAAACAGGCTGTAAGTCCATTGTCGGAATTACCTTCCTTCACAACGCTTCTTACCCGCTTCAATAATCCTTTATTCGGTCTGCTTATCGGTACCGCCGTAACTGCCGTGATTCAGTCCTCCGCTGCATCCATCGGTATTTTACAGGCCTTGTCATTAACCGGCAGCATTACCTGCGGCATGGCCATTCCCATTGTAATGGGTCAGAACATCGGCACATGCGCTACATCGCTGATTTCCTGCATCGGCACCACCAAAAATGCCAAACGGGTTGCAACAGCTCATATTTCCATTAAAATTATCGGCGCCTTGATTTGTCTTCCGATTTATCTGATTATTGATTATTTTACAGGCAACATTCTTTCAAATCTTACGGCTTCTCCCGCACGAATCGCCATGATTCATACCGTATTCAATTTGGGAATCACCATGATTTTGATGCCTTTAAGCAAGGTGATTGTAAAACTTGTGAAAAAAATGATTCCCGAGAAAGAAGCGGACAAGCCTCAGAAGGAAAGCGTATTTATGCTGGATGAACGTCTGCTTCGCTCTCCCTCTGTTGCGGTTAATGAATGTGAAGTCTACACGGCAAAAATGGCAGAGATTGCTTTGAAAACATTGCTTAATTCCCTTCAGAATATTAACAGCTACAACAAAGAATCTGCCAAGGATATTCTTGCCGATGAGGACAAGCTGGATACTTTGGAAGACAGCCTGGGAACCTTCCTTGTGAAAATATCCTCTCAGTCTCTGTCCGAAATCGACAGCCGCCGTGTTTCAAAGATGCTGCATACCATCGGCGATTTTGAGCGTCTGGGTGACCACGCCGTTAATCTGCTGAAGGTTTCACAGGAGATGTACGATAAAGGCATTACCTTCTCGGAAGAGGCTGTCGGTGAACTTCAAATCCTTCGCAGCGCCGTGGAAGATATTCTGAACCTTACGATTTCGGCCTATATCAATAACGATGTTGATATGGCATATCGTGTTGAACCTCTGGAGCAGGTGATAGACCGCCTGACGGCTCAAATCAAAGATAATCACATTCGCCGCCTGCAAAACGGTAACTGTACCATTGAACTGGGCTTTGTTTTGAGTGATTCCCTCACAAACTATGAAAGAATCAGTGACCATTGCTCCAACATCGCTGTTGCCATCATAGAGCTCTTTAAGGGCAGCTTTGATACCCATCAGTACCTCAATTCCATCAAGTACGGTAAAGGCCGTTTCTCGGCTTTGTACGAGGAATATGACGGTAAATATAAGATTTCCTGATAATCTGATCGTCAAAAAGAACAGCGCCGTTCTCAAAAAAGAGAACGGCGCTTTGTTGTGCTGTAGAATTATTTGAACAGACCTGCGATGGCGGTGATAATCTTCTTAATGAAGGTGTAATAATCGTTGCCGCCGAAAATGAAGTTAAACACATCACTGATGAACTTGGTAATCTTGGTCAGGATGGGAAGGAGTTTGTACTTCACGACGGGATTCGGATCATCATCGTCAACCATACCGGCTTTGTAGAGGGCGGTGTAGAACTCTTCTTCAACCTTTTTGGTCTCTGCTGCGGACCAGGTGCGGCTGGCAAGCAGCTTTTGAGCATCCTCATAGCCTTTTTCCACTGCAGCGCGGGTATCGGCATCCAGAGCGTCCAATGCACCGTTTTTAAGTGCGGCTTCATATGTTCTGATAAGACTTTCAACGGTTCTTAAATCACGGTATTCATTGAACTGAAGGTAACCGCCGTTGTTGGTGCGGGCGTCGGTGATGGACTTATCGGTAACAAGCTGAACGCACATTTCGATAACATCGTTAACGCTGGACTGCAGGTCAAGGTGGCTCTGGCCCTTAATGAACCATGTGCGGTCGGGGAGGGCGCAGGTACCGGCATCCACAATACCGTCGGGGGAAAGATAGGATTTATCAATGGCGGGCTTGTAGTTGTCGCCCAGTTTAGAGCCTACATTTGCGAACGTGCCGCCGACGGAAGTGGATTTTGCCTGAATAATGTTATCGGCGCTCAGGTTATAATGCTCTACCAGTGCAGGCAGTTCAAGGTCATAACCGCAAATAACAAAGATTGTCATGCCTTCGTCGGTCAGTTTCTTAAGAGTAGCGCCGGCGTTTTTCTGAATCTCATAGTAGTGGTCGGTGCGCTCTTTCAGTTTAGCGTGGGAGTAATCGGTAAGATATTTGGCGCTCAGGTCGGGATACATATCGCTGGGAACCAGTGCCCACATGGACTGGCAGTTGCGAATCAGCTTGCCGATGCATTCGTCAATGCCGCGGGTCAAAGCCTCTTTGAGGAAGTCGTTGAATAAACCTTCGGGAATGGCTCTGGCAACGGTATTGCCCACATAGGCCAATGCCATGTATTCCTCGGCAGCAAGGTCAACAATATTGGGGATAAGGTCATTATAGATGGTATCAAGATTTTCGAGGGTGGAGGCACCGGCCATCAGGTCGCCAAGCAGGTAGGAGCCGTCAACGGCAGCTGCAGCAAAAACAACACGGTCAATGTCATCGGGGTTGCAGTAATCGGAAAGGAAAACATTACCGATGGTACCGCCAAGAGAAATGAAAACAAGGTTTACTTTGTCGTGGCCGGTCTGAGCCTTTACCATCTGGATGTATTCGTTCAAAGCCTCGGCGGAGGAGATGATGTCACCGAAGGAGCTGTAGGAGAAGTAGTAGGTGTGGTCATAACCGTATTTCTCGCAGAAGCTGGTGATGTCAACCTGAGCCTCGATGAAATCGTACTCGGTTTCATATTTGGTGGTGGGGAGTACATTGCCGTTTTCATCGGTTCTGTATCCCTTGGCGTAATTGTAGGATTTTTCGGGTCTGTTCTTGCATTCAGCAAGAGAGTACCAGTATTCATCCACATCAACATCGTTGGCACGGGTGCCGTCATTGTTAAAATAGTGGCTGGAGAAGCTCTCATCAAGAATACCGATTACGATATCCAGCAGTTCGGTTCTGTCACCCTTCAGGATGGCAAGCAGGATTTTCATGATGGAATCCTTGAACTTCTGCTCAAGGGCAACGGTATCGAACATAAAGGCCATGTCCATGCCTTCCACAATGGGGAAGTTGTCGCTGGTCAAAAGGTCACTGCCGTTTTCATCCTGCACATAAACCTGAGATTGCATGATGCCGGGCACAACAATCAGGGGGTTGGTGCCGCATTCGCCGTTGCAGGTGGTTTTGCAGGTGCTGTCCCATTCGTGAGTGTATGCGGTTTCGGGTTCTGCTGCAGCGCCGGGAACAAGGCAGCACAGCATAAGGCTGAGCACAAGCAGCAGGCTGAGCAGCTTTTTGGTGTGTTTCATAAACAAACCTCTTTCCTTAATAAAGATGTAATGATAATATCACATAAAAATAATAAATGCAATGAAAAATTCATATTTGGGTTTGTTGACTTTACACCCTATTTGTGATAAAATATCAAAAATTCAGAAGGGATGTGTGCCGGGTGAAAAAAGCGTTACTTATGAAATATCCTCATCATTTCATTGCGGTGCTTGTTTTGTCTTTGGTATTGGTGTTTTAATTTTTGCTGTCGTATTTGCGGCGGCTTTTTTTATGCCTGAAACAGGTGCATTATTCCAAATGCACATTAATTTGCTTTTTCTATTCATTTTCAACAAAACGGAATGCTCATATGATTAAAACTCTTGTTATTTCGGCATTGACACCAATATATAATGATTGTATAATTATTCAGATAAAATTCATACTTTCGATATAAATATTCAATTCTGGAGGTAAACCGATGAAACATTTGTTAAAACTGGCCGACCTTTCGACTGAGGAGATTACGCAGATTTTAAACACTGCCGATCAACTCAAATACGAAAAGAAAAACCATATCGAGCATCATATTCTTAAAGGAAAAACCCTTGGCATGATTTTCCAGAAATCATCCACCAGAACCCGCGTTTCCTTTGAGGTTGGTATGTATGACCTGGGCGGCTCTGCTCTGTTTTTGAGCAGCCACGATCTGCAGATCGGCCGCGGTGAACCCGTGGAAGATACTGCCCGTGTTTTGTCCGGTTACCTTGACGGTATCATGATTCGTACCTTTGAACAAAAGGAAGTGGAGACCCTTGCCGAAAAAGGCTCCATTCCTATCATTAACGGTCTGACGGATTACTGCCATCCCTGCCAGGTACTTGCCGATTTAATGACAATCCGCGAGCGCAAGGGTGTTATTGCCGGCAAAAAGCTTTGCTACATCGGTGACGGCAACAACAT
Source organism: Acutalibacteraceae bacterium (assembly GCA_045599985.1). GTDB lineage: Bacteria > Bacillota > Clostridia > Oscillospirales > Acutalibacteraceae > CAG-177. Next base: position 4,283 of record JAZRWZ010000014.1, read on the forward strand.
GGCCAACTCCCTTATCGTGGGCGGTATTAAAATGGGCATGAGCGTTTCCATCGGCTGCCCCGAGAATTATCAGCCCGATGCCGAAATCATGAAATGGGCTGCTGCCAACGGCGATTTCGTTTGCACACCTGATATAAAAAAGGCTGCCGCCGGTGCCGATGTGCTTTACACCGATGTGTGGGCTTCCATGGGGCAGGAGGGCGAGGCCGCCATTCGCCGCGTTGCGTTCAAGGGTTATCAGATTAACGACGATGTTATGAGCGTTGCAGCGGATGATGCCATGGTGCTTCATTGCCTGCCCGCACACCGTGAAGAGGAGATTACCGCAAAGGTGTTCGAAGAGCACGCTGCCGAAATCTTTAATGAGGCCGAAAACAGACTTCACGCACAAAAGGCTGTTCTGGTTAAACTTCTTGCTGACTGATGTATATTTTATCCAACATTATTGAAAAGAGGATTTGCAGATGAAAAAGGCTTATCTTGTACTTGCCGACGGCAAGGTGTTTGAGGGCGAAGCGTTCGGTGCCGTGGGTACCGTTGGCGGTGAGCTTACTTTTAACACCGGCGTTGTCGGGTATCTTGAAATGATGACAGATTCCGTTAACTACGGCAGAATCATTTTGCAGACTTTCCCCATGCTTGGTGACTACGGCGTGATGGAAGAGGATTTGCTCGGCAAGCCCTGCATAAAAGGTTTTGCCGTGCGCGAATGGTGTGCCGCTCCCTCCAACTTCCGCTGCCAATATGACATTGATAAGTATATGAAGGATAACGGCATTGTGGGTATCTGCGGAATTGATACCCGCGAGATTACCAAGATTATTCGTGAAGAGGGCAGCATGAATGCCGTCATCAGCGAATCTCTTCCCGTTGACCCCGCGCTGCTCAATGCCGATTACACCGCCGGTGCCGTGAAGGCAGTTGCTCCCGAGGGCGGCAAAACCATGAAGGCTGATAAAGCCGAATATAAGGTAACTCTTGTGGATTTCGGTGCAAAAGATAACCTTGCCGCCGAGTTCGCCGCGAGAGGCTGCGATGTAACCACCGCCGCTTTTGATGCCTCCGCAGAGGAAATTCTTGCTTCCAATCCCGATGCCGTCATTCTCTCCGACGGCCCCGGTAAGCCCGAAGAACTGACCGATGTTATTGAGCAAATCAAAAAGCTGAATAAGCCCGTGTTTGCGGTTGGCCTTGGCCACTGCCTGCTTGCTTTGGCAAACGGCGGAAAAGTGGAAAAACTCAAATACGGCCATATGGGCGGCGACCAGCCTGTGAAACATATCGGTTTTGTTCGCTCCTACATCACTTCTCAAAACCACATGTATGCCGTGTATGCCGCTTCCGTTGCCGGTGCCGAGGAAACCTTTGCCAATATCAACGACGGCACCAATGAAGGTCTGGCATACAAAAATAATTCCGTTTCCTATGCTTTCGTTCCCGTTACCTGCGCAGGCCCTCAGGACGAAGGATTCATCTTTGATGATTTTATTAAGACACTGGGAGGTGCAGACTGATGCCCATGAATCCCGATATCAAAAAAGTAATGGTAATCGGCTCCGGCCCCATTGTAATCGGTCAGGCTGCCGAATTTGACTATGCAGGTGCACAGGCTTGCCGTGTTCTGAAGGCAGCGGGCGTTAACGTTGTGCTTGTTAACTCCAACCCCGCCACCATTATGACGGATAAAGCGCTTGCAGATGAGATTTATCTGGAGCCTTTGACTCCCGAAACCGTAAAGAGAATTATCATAAAAGAAAAACCCGACAGTCTGCTTGCGGGCTTGGGCGGCCAGACCGGTCTGACCATTGCCAGCAAACTGGACAAGGACGGTTTTCTTAAAAAACACAATGTCCGCTTGATTGGTACCAATGTTGAGGCTATTGATAAGGCAGAGGACAGAAAACTGTTCAAGGATGCCATGGATGCCATCGGTCAGCCCACTATTCCCAGCGACATTGCCAACGATGTGGAAACTGCTTTGGAGATTGCCGACAAAATCGGTTATCCCATTATCGTTCGCCCTGCCTTTACCCTTGGCGGTGCAGGCGGCGGTGTGGCCTACAATGCCGATGAGCTTAAGATTGTGGCAAGAACCGGCCTTGATATGTCTCCCATTACCCAGGTTCTGATTGAAAAATACATTTTCGGTTGGAAAGAAATCGAATTTGAAACCATGCGCGACTGCAAGGGCAATGCCATTTCCGTTTGTAGCATGGAGAATGTTGACCCCGTTGGTATTCATACCGGTGACTCTATTGTTGTGGCTCCCGCTCTTACTCTTTCACCCAAAGAATTTTCCATGCTGCGCAATGCCGCACTTCAAATTGTTGATTCTTTGAATATCGTGGGCGGCTGTAACTGCCAGTTTGCTCTTGACCCCGTCAGCTTCCAGTATGCCGTCATCGAGGTTAATCCCCGCGTTTCCCGTTCTTCCGCTCTGGCCTCCAAGGCAACCGGTTATCCCATTGCCAAAATGACCACTCGTCTGGCTTTGGGTTACACCCTTGACGAAATCAAAAACGATATTACCGGCAACACCTGCGCTTATTTCGAGCCCACGGTTGACTACGTGGTTGTGAAGTTCCCCAAGTGGCCCTTCGATAAATTTGTGAATGCTTCCCGCAAGCTCGGCACGCAGATGAAGGCGACCGGTGAGGTTATGAGTATTGCTCCCGGTTTTGAAATGGCTTTGATGAAGGCCATTCGCGGCGCCGAAATCAGCGTGGATACCCTCAACATGAAGCCCAAGACGGACAAGCCCCTGAAAGAGCGCCTTGCCGCCATGGATGATGTGAGAATTTTTACTGTGTTTGAGGCCATCAAAGCCGACATGAGCATTGAAGAAATTCACGAAATCACCCGGATTGATCCCTGGTTCCTGAATAAATTCAAGGTATTGGCTGATTTTGAGGCTTCCATTGCCAACGGCATGACTGCCGAGGATTATGCGAAAGGTAAGAAGCTCGGCTACACCGATGCCGCTCTTTCCCGCATCTCCGGCACCAAGGATTTGCCTCATCAAAATGCTGTATACAAGATGGTGGATACCTGCGCTGCGGAATTTGAGGCCACTACGCCTTACTTCTATTCCACCTATGATACGGATTGCGAAGCCATTCCGTTCATTAAGGAAGACAGCAAAAAGATTATCGTTCTCGGTTCCGGCCCCATCCGTATCGGCCAGGGCATCGAGTTTGACTATTCCTCCGTTCACTGCGTGTGGACTTTGAAGGAGATGGGTTACGAGGTTGCCATCATCAATAATAACCCCGAAACCGTTTCCACCGACTATGACACTGCCGACCGCTTGTATTTCGAGCCTCTCACACCCGAAGATGTTATGAATATCATCCGGATTGAGAAGCCCATCGGCGTTGTGGTTGCTTTCGGCGGTCAGACTGCCATCAAGCTTACCAAATTCCTTGACGAAAACGGCATCCGTATTCTCGGCACCTCTGCCGACGGTATTGATACCGCCGAGGACAGAGAACGTTTTGATGCATTGCTGGAGCAGTTTGAAATCAGCCGTCCCAAAGGCGCCGGTGTTCTGACTCTTGAGGATGCACTGAAGGTTGCCGATTCTCTCGGCTATCCCGTACTGCTGCGTCCCTCCTATGTTATCGGCGGCCAGAATATGACTATTGCTCACGATGCCGATGACATCAGGGAATACATGGAAATCATTCTTTCCGGCGGCATCGAAAATCCCGTGCTTGTGGATAAATACATGCCCGGCACCGAGCTGGAAGTGGATGTTATCTCCGACGGTAAGGATGTACTGATTCCCGGTATTATGGAGCACGTTGAACGCGCAGGCGTTCACTCCGGCGACTCCATTGCCGTTTATCCGCCCTTTAACCTGAACGACAAGATGCTTAAAACCATCATTGACCGTTCCACCAAGCTTGCCCTTTCCCTGAAAACGCAGGGCCTTGTTAACATTCAGTACCTGATTTACCACAACAAACTGTATGTTATCGAGGTTAACCCCAGAGCTTCCCGTACCATTCCTTATATCAGCAAGGTAACGGGTGTGCCCATGGTTGACCTGGCCTCCAAGGTGATGACAGGCCATTCTCTTGCCTCCCTCGGTTACGGCACGGGACTTTACAAAACGCCTCCCTACTATGCTGTTAAGGTGCCCGTATTCTCCTTTGAGAAGCTTTCCGATGTTAACTCCATTGTTGGCCCCGAAATGAAATCCACCGGTGAAGTGCTTGGCATCGGTAAAACCACCAGCGAGGCCATGTTCAAGGGCCTTACCTCAGCAGGCTTTGATATCAAGATGCCCAGTGCCGGCAACGACATCGGCGTGCTGATGAGTGTTGACGAGCACGATATGCTGGATGCCGTAACCCTTGCCAAAAAACTGGAAGACCTCGGCCTTAAGATTTACGCCACCAGAGATACGGCAGATGCCGTTGAGCAGCTTGGCGTGGATGTAGTAAGAGTGAAGGGTATCTCCGAAAGCAACGATATCTTTGACTTGATGGAAAGCGGTAAAATCAGCTACGTTATTTATACCGGCGCTCTTTACGATTCCACCATGGGAGATTATATCACCCTGCATCGCAGAGCCATTCAGCTTTCCATTGCCTGTATTACCTCTTTGGATACCGCCAATGCTCTGGCAGATATTATTGCCAGCCGTTTCAATCAGTTTAATACCGAGCTTGTTGATATCAACGATTTGCGTGAGGAACACACCAGACTCCGCTTCTCCAAGATGGAAACAGCCGGCAACGACCACATTATTTTCGAGAATACGGAAGGCTTCATTACCTGCCCCGAATCTCTTGCCGTTCAGCTTTGCGACCGCAACCACGGTATCGGCGGTGACGGTATTGCTCTGGTTGAAAAATCCGAGATTGCCGATGCTAAGCTCAGCATTTTCAACCGTGACGGCAGCGGCGCCAAGGCCGGCGGCAACGCCATTCGCAACGTTGCCAAATACCTTTACGATAACGGTATTGTTACCTCCGAGCATATGCGCATTGAGATGGGCAGCGGCGTGAAGGATGTGGATGTGTTTGTCACCAACGGCAAGGTAACCTCCGCTGTTACCAACCTTGGTGCTCCCGATTTCAATCCCGCCAGTGTTCCCGTGACTCTCAGCGGCGACAAGGTAGTTGACAGACTGGTGGAAATCGGCGGTGAAGAATACCACATCACCTGCCTTTCCATGGGTAACCCCCACTGTGTGGTGTTCTGCCCCCGTGTGGATGCCATCAAGATGGATAAGGTCGGCCCTCTGTTTGAAAACGCCAAGATATTCCCCAAGAGAACCAACACCGAATTTGTTCGTGTCGTTAACGAGAATATGCTGAAGATGCGCGTTTATGAAAGAGGTAACGGTGAAACCCTTGCCTGCGGTACCGGCGCCTGTGCGGCAGTGGCTGCCGCCGTTGAAAACGGTTATTGCAAAAAGAACACCGATATCACGGTGAAAACCCTTGGCGGTGATTTGATTGTAAACTATACCGATAACGGTATTACGCTGACCGGTTACACCAAGCTTGTATACGACGGCGTTGTAGAATACTGATTTTCTGATGAAAAATCCCCTTGCACCTCGGTGTAGGGGGATTTTGGCGGTTATATTGTTGTAATGGCTTCCAAAATTTGCT
>JAZRWZ010000015.1:0-14545 GCA_045599985.1 Acutalibacteraceae bacterium
CTTCGGTGGTCCCCCTTCCCCTCAAGGGGAAGGAAGAAAAGTTGTTTTTCATAAACTGCTCTCATCCGTCCGCACATTTTCCACGGCGTACCGCCGTGGGAAGCCTGACGGATGGATGAAATTTCCATTTGCCTGCGGCAAATCCGGCAGGGCGAACCGCCGAAGCGCCGCCTGTGGCGGATGAAGCGAGGGGGCGAGGTGAGGAAACACAGAGCGATACCGACGCTCCAAGGAAGGCAGCGCGACAATGTTTGCGAGGGTGTGGTCTTGCCCTACACGAACCCCTCATCCGTCTTGCCTATCGGCAATCCCCCTTCCCCCCGGGGGAAGGCAGGAAAGTTGTTTTTTCGTGTAGGGTAAGCGCACCTGCGCTTACCGGCACGGGATTTTTACGGCGTGGAGCCTGCTTTGTGTTTCACATTTCATATTTCATATTTCCCGCCTTTTTTGCAAAGGCGGCGCCGTTGACACGGGCTGTTTTTTCGTGGTATGATGTATGATAGGGTAATGGGGGTTTCTTCTGCTCTTTGCTGTTGTATTCCAAGGTGAAAAACGGCGGAATGTGCGTGAAGAACGCTTTTTAAGGCATACCGTGTTCCAATCCCCTTTGCCCTTGGGCGGTGCCCGCCTAATCCACAAAACGAAAGGCAAATGTATGAAATCCGAGCGAAAATTTCCCCCTGTTTTTGTTACGAAAAAGGCCGAGGCTGCCCTCAGAAGCGGCCATCCGTGGGTATACGGTGAGGAAATCACCGCCGCCCCGCCCGCCATGGAAAACGGCGCGCTGACGGATGTATTCTCCCAAAAGGGCTCCTATCTTGGCACGGGGTTTTACAGCGAAAAAAGCAAAATCAAGGTGCGTGTGCTCTCCGACAACGCCAACGAAACCTTCGGGGATGCCTTCTTTGAGCGCCGTCTGCGTTATGCCATTGCCTACCGCCAAACGGTCATGGGCGGGGATTTCGGCTGCTGCCGCCTGATTTTCGGGGAGGCGGACGGTCTGCCCGGCCTCACCGTGGACCGCTTCGGTTCCGTGCTGGTGGCGCAGGTGCTCTCCTACGGCATGGATATGCGCAAATCCATGATTTTCAACGCCCTTATCCGCATCATGGCGGAAATCGGTGAACCCGTGCAGGGCATCTATGAGCGCAACGATGTGGCCATCCGGGAGCTGGAGGGTCTGCCCCAATACAAGGGCTGGTTTGAGGCGGAAAATCTGCCCCACCCCGACAGCACCGTTACCGAAATCACCGAAAACGGCATCACCTACACCGTGGATTTTGAAAACGGACAGAAAACCGGATTTTTCCTTGACCAGAAATACAACCGACTTGCCGTGGCCCGCCTTGCCAAGGGCAAAACCGTGCTGGATTGCTTCACCCACACCGGCTCCTTCGCCCTCAACGCCGCCATGGGCGGTGCCGCCAAGGTAACGGCGGTGGATGTTTCCGCCGAGGCCATTGCCATGGCGCAGCGCAACGCCCGTGCCAACGGGCTGGACGGGGTGATGGAATTCACCGTGGCGGATGTGTTCGAGCTGCTGCCCGGGCTGGAGAAGACTGCCAAGCGCAAATACGACTTCATCATTCTGGACCCTCCCGCCTTCACCAAAAGCCGCAAAACCCTGCACAATGCGGAAAAAGGATACAAGGAAATCAACTACCGCGCCATGAAGCTGCTGGCACGGGGCGGCTACCTTGCCACCTGCTCCTGCTCCCATTTTATGAGCAACGAGCTGTTTGTGAAAATGCTCCGTTCCGCCGCTGCCGATGCCGGGGTGCAGCTAAAACAAATCGAGGTGCGCCAGCAGTGCTGCGACCATCCCGTTCTGTGGAATGTGCCGGAGACGGATTACCTTAAATTTTACATTTTTCAGGTGGTGTGACACCCTCCTGTATTTTGCCGAAAGGAAATTTTGATATGAAACATTATTCCTCCGCCATCATCGGCCATATCACGCTGGATACCAACACCGACCATCTGGACAACACCGTGAGCATTGTGGGCGGCGCCGTGGTGTATTCCTCCGCCTCCGCACACGCTTTGGGCCACACCGTGGCCGCCGTGACCAAGGTGGCCCCCGCCGACCGTGACCGATTGGAGCAATTCACCATTCCCGCCGAGGACATTGTGGTGATTGATGCCGCCAAATCCATGACCCTCTCCAACAAATACTTCACCCCGGATAAAGAGAAGCGCACCTGCGCCTGCGCCTCCAAGGGCGACCCCTTCACCCTTGCCGACATCCCCGCGCTGGATGCGGATATCTACCACTTTGCCGGCCTTGTTTACGGCGATTTCAACGGCGAAATGATGAAGGCGCTGGCCGCCAAAGCCCCCATTGCCGTGGATGTGCAGGCCTGCCTGCGCCACGTGAACGAGGCGGACGGCTCCATGTATTTTGAGGACTGGAGCGAGAAAAAGGAGCTGCTGCCCTACATCAGCTACCTGAAAACCGATGCCGCCGAGGCGGAAATCCTGACCGGGCTGACCGACCGTTTTGAGGCCGCCAAGCAGCTTTACGCCTGGGGTGCCAAAGAAATCTGCATCACCCACAACACCGAGGTGCTGGCCTACAACGGCAGCGAATTTTACACCTGCCCCATCCGTTCCCGCAACCTGAGCGGCAGAACCGGCAGGGGCGACACCACCTTTGCCGCCTACATCAACGAGCGCCTCACCCGCTCCATTCCCGAGGCGCTGCTCACCGCCACCGCCACCGTATCCCTTAAAATGGAAACCCCCGGCCCGCTCAAATGCACCCGCCGGGACATCGAAGCCTACATTGACGAATTCTATGCCGATGTGAAATAAAGCAAAAGGAGAATATTATGAAAATTGCACTGATTGCCCACGACAAAAAGAAAAGCGCCATCACCTCGCTTGCCGTGAAATACAAGGATATTCTGGCCCTGCACGAGCTGTATGCCACCGGCACCACCGGCACCCTGATTATGGGCGAAACCGGCCTCACCATCAACCGCATGAAAAGCGGCCCGCTGGGCGGCGACCAGCAAATCGGCTCCATGGTGGCCGACGGTCAGCTGGATTTGGTCATCTTCCTGCGTGACCCCCTCACCGCACAGCCTCACGAGCCCGATGTTTCCGCCCTGCTGCGCCTGTGTGACGTGAAATCCATCCCCCTTGCCACCAACATCAAAAGCGCCGAAATCATGTTAAATGCCCTGCAGAACGGCCTGTTCCCCGCGGAACAATAATTCCGAAAGATAATTTTGGATTGTGAATAAGACGCAAGGAAAGACAGCAAATTACAAACAGCAACAAGCAAACAGCAGTACGATGCCCTTCAGATTGGGGCGTTTTTCGGGAGGGGCTTGCCCCTCCCGTTTTTTCGTGTAGGGTCAGAGCACCTGCTCTGACCGGATTTGCCGCAGGCAAATTTATTCTCATCCGTCCGCACTTTTTCCACTGCTCTCATCCGTCCGCACATTTTCCACTGCTCTCATCCGTCCGCACATTTTCCACGGCGTACCGCCGTGCCGGTAAGCGCAGGTGCGCTTACCCTACACGCAATTCTTTCGGTGCGATGCCACATCAGCCTATATTGTGCGTGTTTTCGGCTTGCTGTCCTTCCTTCCCCCCGGGGGGAGGTGGCAAGGCGGAACGCCTTGACGGATGAGGGGTTCGTGTAGGGCAAGACCACCGTGTCTTGCCGGATTTGCCGCAGGCAAATAAAAATGTCATCCATCCGGCAGGTTTCCCACGGCTTACCGCCGTGCCGGTAAGCGCGGGTGCGCTTACCCTACACGAAAAAACAACTTTCCTGCCTTCCCCCGGGGGAAGGAAGGAGATATATCCGCTAACTCCCTCACTCCTCACCCCTCACTCCAAACTCCTCACTTACATAAACTGTAACCGGGGGTGGGGTTTTTCTCCCTGCGACTGTGCCGTTCTGCGGCACGGTGCCCCCCGTCTTCACAAATTGTTTCAAGAATATTCACCGAATTCTTGCAATAAAACATTGCAAGCCTTGCTTTCATAGTGTATAATACCCTAAATATTATTTTACAATAGGGTAGTTTGCGAAAAGGAGGAATAACGGCTTATGGAAGCCTATTTTGATAACAGCGCCACCACCATGCCCTGCCCGCAAGCCGTGGAGGCCGTCACCGCCGCCATGACCGGCGCCTGGGGCAATCCCTCCTCCCTTCACGACAAAGGTCTGGAGGCAGATGCCCTGCTGCAAACAAGCAGAGAGGCCGTGGCTAAAAAGCTCTTCTGCTCCGCCGACGAAATCCTGTTCACCTCCGGAGGAACCGAAAGCAACAACACCGCCCTCATCGGTGCCGCCCGCGCCATGCGCCGCAGCGGTAACCGCATTGTTTCCACCGCCGTGGAGCATCCCAGCGTGGATGAAACCCTCAGCCGCCTGGAAACCGAGGGCTTTGAAGTCATTCGTTTAAAAGTGGACAAAACCGGCCGCATCAGCGAAAGCGACCTGTTTCATGCCGTAACCCGCAATACCGTGTTAATCAGCATTATGGCAGTCAACAATGAGGTTGGCACCATCCAGCCCGTGGAGGCCGCCAAAAAAGCCGCCCTTGCCGCCGGAAGCCCCGCTCTGATTCATTGCGACGGCGTGCAGGTATTCGGCAAATTGCCCGTAAAGCCCGCCGCCATGGGCGTGGACCTGATGAGCATCAGCTCCCACAAAATTCATGGCCCCAAGGGCGTGGGTGCCCTGTATATCCGCAAGGGTGTGCGCCTTTCGCCCCGCACCTACGGCGGCCTGCAGGAAAAGCAGATTCGCCCCGGCACCGAGCCCATGCCCGCCATTGCAGGCTTTGGCGCTGCGGCTGCCGCCCTGCCCGACATGAAGCGGGAACTGGCGGAAATCACCGCCCTGCGCGACTACATGGTGAGCCGCCTTGCCGCCATGGACGGCATTGTTGTGAACTCCCCGGCGGATGCCCTGCCCTACATCACCAACATCTCCGTGCTGGGCCGCCGCAGCGAGCCCATGCTCAACTTCCTCTCCCAAAAGGGTGTGTATGTCAGCGGCGGTTCCGCCTGCTCCAAGGGCAAAAAGAGCAAGGTGCTGCTGGCCATGGGCCTTGAGCCCGCCCGGTTAGACAGCCCCCTGCGCATCAGCTTCTCCCGCCACACCACGGCACAGGAGATTGATTACCTGATTGATTGCCTTGCCGAGGGTCAGCGCGTGATTCGCGGCACACGATAAAATCCAACAACAGCAAAGGAATCCGAACATGAAAGAAATCATTCTGATAAAAAACGGTGAGCTCGCCTTGAAAGGGCTCAACCGGCGGTCGTTTGAAGATATGCTCGTTCGCAATATGCGCCGCCGTGTGGAGGGGCTGGGCTCCTTCGATTTTTCCATTGAACAATCCACCATTGTTGCCGTGCCCCGGGACGATGACGCGGATATGGACGAGGCCTTTGACCGCATCTGCAAGGTGTTCGGCATTGCCGGCCTCTCCCGCGCGGCCAGTGTGGAAAAGGATATGAACGTTATCCTGACCACCGCCGAGGACTACCTGCGTGACAAACTGCTTGCCGCAAAAACCTTTAAGGTCAACGCCAAGCGCAGTGATAAGCGCTTCCCCCTGAAATCCCCCGAAATCTGCGCCCAGGTGGGCGGCTATCTGCTGCGCCGCTTCAAGCACCTTTCCGTGGATGTGCACAACCCCGACCTGATTGTGAATGTGGAAATCCGCGACCACGCCGCCTACATTCACGGCAATCAGGAAAAAGGCGCCGGCGGCATGCCCGTGGGCAGCTCCGGCAGGGCCTGCCTGCTCATCTCCGGCGGCATCGACAGCCCCGTGGCGGGCTACATGATGGCTAAACGCGGGTTGGAGCTGGTTGCCGTGCATTTTGCCTCTCCCCCCTACACCGGCATCAAGGCGGAGCAGAAGGTGCACGCCCTGCTGCAAAAGGTTGCCATGTATTCCGGGCGCATCACTTTGTTTACCGTGCCCTTTACCGAAATTCAGGAGCAAATCAAGGATAACTGCCCCGAGGAGCTGTTCACCCTGATTATGCGCCGCATGATGATGCGGGTTTCACAAATCATTGCCGCCCGCCAGAACGCGGGTGCCCTGATTACCGGCGAAAGCGTGGGTCAGGTGGCCAGCCAGACCATGCCCGCCATCGCCTGCACCGAGGCCGTGTGCGACATCCCCGTGTTCCGCCCCTTGATTGGCATGGATAAAGACGAGGTGGTCATCATCGCCCGCAAAATCGACACCTTTGACATCTCCATTCTGCCCTATGAGGACTGCTGCACCGTGTTCACTCCACGCCACCCCCGCACCCGCCCCACATTGGATATGCTGGAGCGTGCCGAAAAGGCGCTGGATGTGGATACCCTTATTCAGACGGCTGTGGACAACACCGCCATGAAAGTGATATACGGCTACCCCGACAACGAATTTTGAGTAAGACTGTGTGAATTTCCGAATCAGGAGGTTTTAACTATGGATGAGAACAAGTCTGTTAACCCCAACGGCTCCGAAGCCCCGAAAGGTCAGGTTCCCGATGCCCTGAATCTGGACGATTTCTTCAGCTCCTTCGATTTTCTGGATGAACTGGAAAGCGACCCCAAGGCGCAGACTCCCGCCCCCGCGGAGGTTCCCGCAGAGGAAGCACCCGCAGAGCCCGCACCCGCAGATATCCCCGCCGAGCCGGAAGAGCCTCTGCCCCCGGAGAGTCTGGATTTTCTGGATGACTCCAAACGGGATATTGACGATATGCTTGCCGACATGACCGCCGAGCCGGAGAAGGCCGCCGGGGAGGAAGCCGATTTTCAGGTGGATATCCCCAAGCATCCCGTAGGCAACGATTCCTTCTCCCCCGCCGTTACCTTTATCCCCGACGAAACGGCCGACCTTGAGATTTCCCGCCTTTATCAGGAGATTCAGGCAGAAAAAGGCGCTGCTGCCGATGCAGCGGATGCCCCGGCAGAACCCGCTCCCGTGGAGGCTGCTCCCGTGGAGGCTGCTCCTGCCGAGCCTGCCTTCGATGAGCCGGTTCTTCCCGTGGAATCCGTGCCCGATGAGCCCGCTCCCGCCAAGCCGGAGGAGCCCAAAACCGTGATTGCGGAGCCCGCGAAAGCGGAGGCCAAGGCAAAGAAAGCCGCTCCCAAAGCCGAAAAATCCGATAAGAGCGAGGCCGAAAAACCCGAAAAATCCAAAAAGGAAAAGGGTAAAAAGAACACCGCCGAGGTCATCCGCAAAACCGTGCTGGCCCTTGCCATCATCACCATCATTGTGAGCCTTGGCATTCTGGCCAAGACCTATCTGCTTGACCCCTATCTCTCCGAAAAGCAGCGTCAGGAGGCCGCCGACCAGTTGATTGGCAGCGATGTTGTGCTCAGCGGCACCCAGGAGGCCGAAAAGTGGAAAGAACTCAAGGCTCTTTACCCCAACGTAAAATTCGCCCCCGATATGCTCATCAAATACGCCAACCTCTATGCCGCCAATCAGGACATGGCCGGTTGGATTACCATCAACAACACCGGCATTGACCTGCCTCTGGTGCAGGGCAAGGATAACAGCTATTATCTGCGCCGCAACCTTTACAAGAAATACACCGACTACGGCGTGCCCTTCTTCGACTACCGAAACGATTTGTATTTCCTCAACCGCAACACCGTGATTTACGGCCACAATATGCGCTATTCCGATAAGATTTTCGGCATGCTGGAAAACTACAAGACCATTGACGGCTTCAAGAAAGCGCCCCTGATTCAGTGCAACACCATCTATGAGGATTACACATGGAAGGTTTACGCCGTGTTCATCACCAACAGTGAGGCCCGGGACGACAACGGCTATGTGTTTGCCTATAACTTCATTCAGCTGGATGATGCCAAGTTCACCTCCTATATTCAGGAGGTCAACAAGCGTGCCCTCTACACCACGGGTGTGGATATCAACGCCGGTGACAACATCCTGACCCTCTCCACCTGCTGCTACGACTTTGACAGCGCCAAGCTGGTGGTTGTGGCCCGTCTGGTGCGTGACGGTGAAAGCACGGAGGTAGACACCTCCCTTGCCAAGACCAATCCCAACCCCAAGTACCCTCAGGCCTGGTACACCGCCAAGGGCAAGACCAACCCCTACGCCAACGACCCCAAGTGGTATATTGGCTGATTATAACGGAAAGGAAGGGGCGGACTGCGGCTGATTGCCGTGCCGCCGCACAAAACAATGAATTCTGTTTGCATTATGGCCTTAGACAAAACCCTCAACGCCGAGGGTATGCAGGCTCTGGATTTGCTGAAAAACTCCATGCAGGATGTTTTTGACTCGGTATCCGCCAACGCTTATTCCGCCCTGCCGTCCATGCTGGCACAGCTGGGCCCCAAGCTGACCGAGAACAAAGCGGTGATTCTGGCCGTTTCCCCCAAAGCCTTCTACAACGCCAAATTCGGCCTGCGCAAGGCCCTTTCCCTGACGCTGGAGCGCAGCGACGATGTAACGGCCTCCCTGCCCACCGATTATTTCCCCAAAACCCGTGAAGAATACGAAATCGTAACCGGCTTCCCCGCCGGCAGCAAAATTTTCATGACCCACAACGGCCTGCTCACCGGCTTTGCCATTCAGAGCGGAAAGCAGACCATTCTGTTCCTGCCTCTGGAGGCCAACCGTCTGTTCCCCATGCTGCGTGACGATGTTTGCCCCTACCTGAAGGCACAGTTTGCCCCTGCCGAGCCCAAGGCCGCTCCCGCCGCCCCCCTCACGGATGACGAGCTGGACAACCTGTTTGGCGAGGCGGAGGAGCTGGATGTGGGCCCCGCCCCCGCAGCTGAACCCACCGCTCTGCAGGCCGCCGCTGCCGCTGCCGAAGTGCCCTCACTGGACACCGTAAGCGATGCCGTGACCGAGGCCATGCCCGTTGAGGCACTCCCCGACCCCGAGGAGATTGCGGAAGAGCCCGCCGAAGCACCTGCCGAAGAGCCTGCGGAAGAACCCGGCGAAGCTCCCGCCGAAGCACCTGCCGAAGCACCTGCCGAGGAGCCCGCTCCCCCGCAGGATCCCCTGACGGCGGCCTTGTATAACGCCGCTGCCGCCCTGACCAGCACCGGCAAATGCACGGGTGTTGCCCTTTGCGGCCCTGCCGAAGGTCTGCGCACCCTGCTGGCAGGCGTTCCCCACGGCAGAACCGCTTTCATCTTTGACCCCGAGCCCGCCGCCAAGTGGAACAACGGCGAGTTCAATACATATTTTGCCGAGGTCACCAAAACCACCCTGCGCCGCTGCGGCACCGACCTTGCCGTTGCCGTTTCCGCCCTGTATACCGACAGCGAAAAGGACGAGAAATTCATGTTCTTCTCCCTTGCCAACGAGCAGGGCGCCAAAATCAGCAAAATCACCGAGAGCGCGCAGACCGATGCCGACACCGTGGCCTGCCATTGCCTGCAAACCATGGCAGAGGCAATCGCCGCCGCGGTAAACAATCCCGCTGCCGTTGCTCCCGTTTCCGCTCCCGCTGCGGAGCCCGCTCCCGTTGTTGAAAAAGCCCTTGAGGATGCCCCCGTGATTGACGAGGCCGCACCCGACGCCCCCGCCGTGAAGGTTTCCAAGGCGCCCCTGACCGTGGCCGCGATTCTGCTCGGCCTTGCCATCGTTGTGGCTGTTGTGCTGGGCTTTGTGCTGGGCGGCAGGCAGGCATCCCCCGCCCCGGAATCCGACCCCGCCACTACACAGGCTGTTATCGCCGAATCCACCACACAACCCATTGTGGTCAGCACCTTGGATGTGACGGAATCCACGGAGGAGGAGACCCTCGACCTGACCGCTCTGAGCATTGAGGCATCCGAAGCCTTGGCCGCCGCCGAGGGGGAAGGGCAGTAAACCGCCTTCCCGTTTTTCCTTTATTTTCATACAAAATCCGCTGTCTTTGCTCATTTTATTGTTGACTTTCAGGCTTTTTTTGATTATAATGACACCGTGTAACAGTATCGGCACCCTTTTGTGGGAGAGCCGATAACGCTATCTGTAAAAATTGAAAGGAGAAGTATCATGGATTTTTCTGCTGTTCTCGGCTATGTTGAGAAGGCTATTGCCTGGATTGAGGAAACCGGCATCATCGAGAAGATTCCCACCTATGTTGGCAAGCTTCTTGACCTGGTTGCTCAGTATCTTCCCAAAATCACCGAACTCTTCGGTAAGATTGGCTGATTACCACCGCAAAACAAACCGCAGGCTTCACGGCCTGCGGTTTTTTTGTTTGGCAAAAGGGATTCGAACCCGATATGGTTTTGGCGGCATCTTTTTTGATTTTTCACGGGGTTACGAAAAGCAAATATTTCTTATCTCCTATTCCCCATTTCTTATTTCTTCTTTCCTATTTCTTATTTCAAACCTCCCCCGGTTTTTTCCGTTCCGGCATTGTAATTCTGTGTAAATATGGTAAAATATATTGATTATTCTCTTATCAAGCCGAAAACACGGCAGATAAACCAAGGCAAAAGAGATTTGAACAGAAAGGATGGTACCATGTTCAACAAAATCTTATCGTTTCTTCTCGCCCTGCTGATGGGTCTGCTCCAGTCCCTCGGCATAGCCGTGAGCACCGAGGACTTCATGCCCACAATGGAAGTCATCGGCCAATACGCCTACGGCGACAAAAACCCCGAAATCGAGGTTTCGGTGAAGAAAACTTCCTTCCGCTTCATCCTGCCCGAAGACAGCGTTGCCTTAAGCGGCGCTTTCCGGGAGCTTCACATCGACTCCGTGAAGAGAAAAAGCGGCCACACGCTTATCATCAAAACCAACGGTAAAATCACCGACGGTTATGCAATGGGCTATGTGCTTGTTTCCGACAAAGCGGTAAGGGCCAAAACCGCCCTTCAGGCCGAAGCGGAAATTGATATGTCCTTCATCGACCCGGGCATTGCCGGGGGCGGCATTGAGGAGCAGGCCAAAGAACTTGCCAAAAAGAAAGCCAAGGCGCTTATTACCGCCGGCATCAAAAAAATCCCCTATGTGGGCGGCATCGCCTCCTCCCTTCTCGACTCAAAAATCAATGAGATTCTCGGCATAAAGCCATCTCCCTCCATCAAGGATGTGCTCAATGAGCTTGAAATCATCAAGGATCAGCTCAACAACATCTCCTTCCAGATTGACCAGACAAGGGATGATATCCTGAAAAGCCTCTACGCCGAAAGCAATTTCAAAAGCATCAATGAAAAAATCACAAGCCTCAAAGGCGATGTTGTGGACACTTATAATCAGATTTACAACATCGGCGACCTGGTTCCTCAGGGCACAACCGATGAGGAGAAGCTTTTGTACGAATATGTCAGAAGTGTCCGAATCGCATCCCTTCTTGATTTCAACAGCAAGAATCCCTCCAAAATGGTAACCACCGCCCGGGAGGTTTCCACCTATGCTGCCGGTGAGCAGGTATCCGTGGACTACGAGGAGAGCCTCTTTGTCAAAGCCTTTGAGTATGCCTGCAGCAAGGACGCGGTGCTCGGCGGCGAGGCTGCACTGATTGTGGGCCCCTATATCAACGAGGTCAGCGATATTCTTGCCAACGCCTACAAGGCCATGGCCGTTGTGCTTGCCTCCCAGCTTTATGTTTGCGAGCACTATGACGACATCATTGCCAAATCGGCTGATTCCGGCGAGCTTGCCAACGCCCTGAAGGGCCTGTCCACGCCGGAGAACTATGACCTCAAAAACAACGCGATTTATTACAGATACCTGACCCAACTCGCCAGCAATGACGAGGAAGACGGCGATGTCAGCCTTATGGTAAGGTACAGCAACCTTTTAAGTGAGGAAAACTCCGACAGCGTTGTGACAAAATACAACCGGATGGTGGATAAACGCTGGTTCAGCTTTATTCAGAGGGCCGACATCTCCGACGGCAGCATTGACGTCACCTTTGTTGACCTGAGCGGCACTATCGGCAGCGTTACCCCCACGGAGCTGGGCGTTGACACAAGCAAAAAAAGTTCGGAAACCGCTTCCATGGTGGAAAATGTCAACAACAACCTGAAGGCCAGAATATTCAAGCTGACCTCCGAGGAAACCAAAAAAATCGTTGAGCATATGCTCAGCAACGGCAACAACGTATTTGTGGAGAAGGAAGAGGGCGACGGCCTTCAGCCCGAAAGAAATATCCGGAAGATTTTTGAGGATTACGGCTTTATCTTCCCCAAGGCCGATGAGGGCAAGGTGATTTTCACCTCCGACTCCAAAAAGAGCTACAAGGACACCCTGATTTCTCCCCAGGTTCCCCAAACCGATTATTCCGCATCCCTTACGGTAACCGGCTATAACTGCGGCAGCACCGTGAACTACTCCACCGCCCTTGAGCGCACAAGCGATATCAAGTGGGAGGATACCAAATATTACAGCCACTCCTCCTCCTCGGTCAGAGGTTCGCTCACCAACATCCGCACCTCCGTTGAAAACTGCACCTTCTGCTACTTCGCCCCCGCACCCATCGAATTGAAGACCCCCGAAGCCTTTGCGGACTTTATCACATCCGTTGCAAAGGGTCAGACCTACGCCGGAGAAACCGTTCTGCTTACCACCAACGTGGACCTTTCAAAGGATAAATACGAAAACATGTGGCCCGCAGACCTGTACGCCAGCAGCTTCCGGGGCACCTTTGACGGCGGTATGCACACCATTACCGGCCTTACCGATTCCACCGCCTACCCCGGCAGCGGCCTGTTCCGCACGCTGGGCGAGGGTGCAAGGGTATCCAACCTTATTCTTGACAGCGTCAGCCTTGAAAGCAAAGGGGAAAAATCCGGCTGCGGCACGGTTGCCGGCAGAGTAACCGGCAACGCGGTTATCAACAGCGTTATGGTAAGGGGCGGCTCTGTCAAAGGCCATAACATGGTAGGCGGCCTTGTGGGCGAGGTTACCGGCGGCTCCCTTGTCATCAAGGATTGCGACAACAACGCCGAGGTATGTGCCACCGGCAATTACGCGGGCGGCATCGTCGGCGGCTCCACAAGCAAGAAATCCCAGAGCATGACGATATGCACAAACACCGCAAATGTCACCGCAAACAACGCCTCGGCTGCAGGCGGCATTGTGGGCTACCTTGCCAATGATTCCGCCGACCCGGCCCATTATGTGACCCACTGCACCAACGAGGGCGACATCTCCTCCAACGGGGGGCGCACGGGCGGTGTCATCGGTCACCTTGACTCCGACAGCAATTCCCACGAGATTTCCAACAACCACAACACCGGCGATATCAAAGCCTCCGAAGGATACGCCGGCGGCATTGTGGCTTACAGCGAAGGCGGCGGCAACTTCACCAAAAACACAAACGAAGGCGCGATTACAAGCGGAAAAGACGGCGCCGGTATTGTGGCCTACAACGAGGACGATTCCATTGATTTCAGCAACTGTGTCAACGAGGGCAATGTAACCTCCTCCGCGGACGGCGCCGGCATTGCGGGCTATCTGGGCAACAACAGCAACGATAAGTCCTATACCGCAAAGGGCTGCCGGAACTACGGCATAATCACCGCAAAGACCTCCGCAGGCGGCATCTTCGGTCACCTTGATACCGACGGCACAAAGCAGGTCATCTCCGGCAACGAAAACTCCGGTGATATTACATCCACCACCTATTTTGCGGCAGGTATTGTCGCATACAGCGAGGGCGGCGGAGATTTCACCAACAACACCAACACCGGCAATATCAGAAGCGGTAAAGACGGCGGCGGTATTGTTGGCTATAATGAAGATGACTCCATCACCTTCAGCGGCTCGAAAAACTTCGGCAATGTTACCGCAGCGACTGACGCGGGCGGCATTGCGGGCTTTACCGGCAGCAAGGATAATGATAAGGCCTACACCTTTGTCGGCTGCACCAACACCGGCGTGATTTATTCCGAAACCACCAACGCCGGCGGCATTGCGGGAGTTATCAAGTCGGATAACAAAAACCACAACTTCACCGATTGCACCAATGAGGGCAAGGTTACCGGCAAATCAACATCCGGCGGCATCATAGGCTACATGTTCGGCGGCGGGCAGATTACGGGCTGCACGAACACGGGCGATATTACAGCCACGGATGCCTACGCCGGCGGCATGGTCGGCAGAATTGAGGACGACAAAGTCACCTTCACGGATAATACCCCCGACGGCTCCGTAACGGCTCCCAAATACTGCGGCAAAACCTGCGGCTACGACGGCAACAGAAAAACCACCTACTGATAATGGTATGTTAAAAACCCGGGCTGACGATGTTTCGTCAATCCGGGTTTTCCGATTTTCGGTTTTCGGTTTTCAGACGGTTAGAATACTTTTATTCCGTCACCCAGATAGGGCTTGTCCAGCCGAATCTGCCATCCTCCAGCTCCATGCACAGGTAGTAGCTGTCCTTTTCGCTCTCCTGCCGGTAGTCGATTACCAGATGGCCGGGCACTTTGGTGAAAATCATATAATCCCGGCAATTCTTCACAAGGGTCACCCGCTTTGGCAAAAGGGATTCGAACCCGATATGGTTTTGGCGGCATCTTTTTTGCCAATATATCGTTAAAAATGCTCGGAATACACAAAGTATTCCTGCGCTT
>JAZRWZ010000016.1:0-8624 GCA_045599985.1 Acutalibacteraceae bacterium
TCTCCAGCGCCCTGTGGCCCTTCTCCACTCTGGGTTGGCCGGACAACACCCCCGAGCTGCAGCACTATTACCCCACCAACACTCTGGTTACGGGTTACGACATCATCGGCTTCTGGGTAAGCCGCATGATTTTCTCCGCACTGAAGTATACAAATCAGGTTCCCTTTGATACCGTTCTGATTCACGGCCTTGTGCGTGATTCTCAGGGCCGCAAGATGAGCAAATCCTTGGGCAACGGTGTGGATCCCCTTGAGGTTATTGATAAATTCGGTGCCGATGCCCTGCGCTTTATGCTGGCTACGGGCAACAGTCCCGGAAACGATATGCGTTACTCCGACGAAAAGGTTGCCGCTTCCCGCAACTTTGCCAACAAGCTGTGGAACGCCTCCCGCTTCATCATGATGAACGTGGGGGATGAGGATATCAAGGCAGAGCTGCCCGCCGACCTTGCTCTGGAGGACAAATGGGTTGTGAGTCTTTATAACGATCTGGTAAAGGATGTTACCGAGAACCTTGAGAAGTTTGAACTGGGCGTAGCCGTTTCCAAGCTGTATGACTTCACCTGGGATATCTTCTGCGACTGGTACATTGAGCTTGCCAAGATTCGTCTGCAGGGCAGCGAAAGCGAGGCAAAGGCCGCCAAGCAGGTGCTTATCTATGTGATGACCGGCCTGCTCAAGCTCTTGCATCCCTTCATTCCCTTCATTACGGAGGAAATTTATCAGACCATTCCTCACGAGGATGAGGCGCTGATGATTTCCGCATGGCCCACTTATGACGAGGCCCTTTGCTTCGCCGAGGAGGAGAACGAGATGGAGCGCATCATGACCGCCATCCGTGCCATCCGCAACCGCCGTGCCGAGATGAACGTGGCTCCCTCCAAGAAGGCCAAGGTAATCATTGCCACGGCTCACAAGGATACCTTTGCCAAGGCCGGTGTGTTCATGCAGCGCCTGGCAGGTGCCTCCGAAGTGGAGCTGGAGGATGCCTTTGAGGACGATACCGCCGTTTGCATTGTTACCGCCGATGCCAAAATCTATATCCCCATGGGCGACCTGATTGATTTTGCGGCGGAAAAGGCAAGACTCGAAAAGGAACTGGCAAACACCCAGAAGGATCTGGATTTTGTCAACAACAAGCTCAATAACGCCAACTTTGTGGCCAAGGCTCCTGCCGCCGTTGTGGACGGTCAGCGCGCACAGGCCGCGAAGCTTGCCGAAAAGATTGCCATGCTCAAAGAAAGCATTGCCAAGCTGGCTCAGTAAGAACCGATAATAAACCGAAAGGGTGCGCATAAGGCGAAAGGTCTGTGATATCCGCCTTTGTGCGTGCCCTTTGATTCTTGTTTTGCAGTTGATTTTTAACGGAAAGGAACGGCCGAAGTCATTTGACCCTGTGTGTTGTATGAAGTGTAATGAAGCTATCGAATACATCCATTCCCTCACCCGGTTCGGCATCAAGCCCGGACTGGAGCGGATAACCGAGCTTTGCAGACTGCTGGGCAACCCTCAGCAGGGGCTCCGCTTTATTCATGTGGCGGGCACCAACGGCAAAGGCTCCACCTCCACCATGACTGCCAATATGCTCAAGGCGGCGGGATATACCGTTGGCCTTTATACCTCACCCTATGTGGTGGATTTCCGGGAGCGGATTCAGGTGAACGGCCACATGATTTTACCGCTGGATCTGGCCCATTGCGTGGAAAAGGTGAAAGCGGCGGTGGACACCCTGAACGCCCGTGGAGAAGAGCCTACGGAGTTTGAGGTGATTACGGCGGCGGCCTTCCTCTATTTCAAAATGAAGTGCTGTGATGCCGTGGTGCTGGAGGTTGGACTTGGGGGCCGTTTTGATGCCACCAATATCATCGCCTGCCCGGTGGTGAGCGTAATTACCTCCGTCAGCCTTGACCATGTGGGCGTGCTGGGCGACACGGTGGAAAAAATCGCCTTTGAAAAATGCGGCATCATCAAGGAGGGCGGTGTTACCGTTTGCTACCCCGAACAGCAGCCGGGAGCCATGGATGTGATTGGTGCTGCCTGCCGTGAGCGGAACAATGCCCTGACGGTGCCCGATTTATCCGCTTTGCGGGTGATTCGGGAGGATGCCTTCGGCTCCGAGGCCGAGTATAAGGGTATTCATTTCTCCTTGCCTTTGACGGGGATTCACATGGTGAAAAACGCCGTTACCGCTATGGAGGCCGTGATGGCTGCCGGGCGTGCCGGGTTTTGTGTCAGCCCCGAACAGATGGCGCAGGGCCTCGCTGCCTCTGCCATGGCAGCCCGCCTCGAGGTGCTTCGCAAAAAGCCCCTCACCATACTGGACGGCGGCCATAACGAGGGTTGTGCCGGTGCTTTGTACGACTATGTGCAGTCATTTCTGAAGGGCAAGCGCATTGTGGCAGTATGCTCCATGATGGCGGATAAGGATTACGATGCCTATCTTCGCAAAGTGGCACCGCTGTTTGATGTGCTGATTGCCTCTAAAACCAATGTGCCCCGTACCCTGTCGGCGGAGGATTTGCAGAAGGCCGCTGCGCCCTATTGCAAAACCGCCTATGCCGTGGCAGACCCTGCCCACGCTCTGGCCTTTGCCCGCTCCCTTGTGGAGGAGGATGATGTGCTGCTGGTTTGCGGCTCCTTCTACTTCGCCGGGGAAGTGCGTGATATGATTTAATTTTCTATTCCCCACGCTTCAACAAAATATTTATCTCCCGTTCGTTATCATTACGGTAATGAACGGGATTTTTTATTTTTCGGGAGGTTTTGAAAATGCCGGTGAAACTGTCAACCTCTCCCGTGCGGCTCACGGCGCTGCTGTCGGGGGAACTGGACCATCATTCCGCGCCCGCCCTGCGGGCGGAAACGGACCGTGCCCTGCTTTGCACCACCGCCAGAATGCTGCGGCTGGATTTTGAGAGAGTATCTTTCATGGATTCCTCGGGGGTGGGCTTTGTCATGGGGCGGTACCGCCTTGCCAAATCCAAAGGCATGAGCGTGGAGGTAACGGGCCTTAACAAAAAATACCTGACCATTATGAAAATGTCGGGATTACAGAATCTTGTGAGCCTGCAGGAGGTGAAAAACAAATGAGAGCTTTGAATACGGTGCGCCTGCAGGTGCAGTCCCGCTCCGTGAATGAGGGCTATGCCCGGGTAGCGGTTTCGGCCTTTGCGGCGCAGCTTGACCCAACGGTGGAGGAAATCAGCGATATCCGCACCGCCGTGAGTGAGGCGGTCACCAACTGCATTGTGCACGCCTATCCCGGTGTGGTGGGAATGATTTACATGACCGTTTCCGTTTACGAAAACGGGCTTATCAAAATCAAAATCCGTGACAAAGGCGTGGGTATACCCAACATAAAACAGGCCATGGAGCCCCTATTCACCACCCTTGGCGGGGAGCGGAGCGGTCTGGGCTTTTCCGTTATGGAGAGTTTTTGCGACAAGGTGCGTGTCACCTCGCACCCGGGGCGGGGCACTGCCGTAACGCTTTATAAACAAATTGCGGGGCGAAACGGCGATGGTTGATGCCAAAGCGGAGCGCAACCGCACGGTGGAGCAGAATGTGGGGCTTGTGCACGCCTGTGCCAACCGGTTCCGTGACCGGGGCGTGGAATATGACGATTTGTTTCAGGCAGGCTGTGTGGGGCTCATAAAGGCCGCAGATAACTTTGATGAGAGCAAGGGATATTCTTTCTCCACCTATGCTTTCTATTTGATTATGGGGGAAATACGGCGGATTTTTCGGGACGGCGGCTCCGTTAAGGTGGGGCGAACCACCAAGGAGCGGTCACGGCTTCTCATGAAGGAGAAGGAGCGGCTGACCGCCGCCCTTGACCGGGAACCCACCGTGGGGGAACTGGCCGAGGCCATGGGCACGGATGTTGCCGCAGTGGCGGAGCTTTTGAATGTTGCCCAGCCCGTGTTATCCCTCACGGTAGGGGAGGACGGAGAAAACGAATGGGATGTGCCAACCGTTTCCCCCGAGGAGGGCATTGCCGACCGCCTTGCCCTGCAGCAGGTGTTAAGCGCCTTGCCGGAGCGGGACAGGCGCATGATTGAACTGCGGTTTTTTGAGGGCAAAACCCAGGCCGTCACCGCCCAACACCTTGGCATGAGTCAGGTGCAGGTGAGCCGTCGGGAACGGGTGGTTCTGAGTGAACTGCGGCAAAAATTATTGCGGTAATCATTGACAAAATTCTTTATAATGGTAAACTGATAGGGACCGGTTACCGGCCCCTATTTTTGATTGCAATTTTTGGAGGAGTCACCATGATTAAAACCATCAAAAACGGCGTGTACCCCACTATGATTACCCCTTACACCAAAGATAACAAAATCGATTACAACGCGGTGGAGGGTATTTTAAATTTTTATGCCGACCACGGCTGTGACGGTGTGTTTGCCATTTGCCAGTCCAGCGAGATTTTCTTTCTCTCCTTTGAAGAGCGTCTGGAGTTGCTCCGTTTTGTGATGAAGCATGCCCCCAAGGGTCTTGATATTGTTGCCAGCGGTCACACCGCCGATGACCTTGACCGTCAGATTTACGAGGCCAATGCCTTTATCAACGAGGGCATTGATGCCTATGTGTTCATCGCCAACCGTTTTGCCGCCGAGGATGAGGACGACAGCGTGTTCCTGACCCGCTACGAAAAAATGGTGAAATCCATTCCCGAGGTGGCGCTGGGCATTTATGAGTGCCCCTATCCCTACAAGCGCCTTATGATGCCCGACACCCTGCGCAAGTGTGCCGAGATGAGCCCCCTGCGCTTCATTAAAGATACCTGCTGCTCCACCCCCATGATTGAGCAGAAAATCAAGGCCTCCGAAGGCACAGGCCTGAGTCTGTTCAACGCCAACGGCGCCACGCTGCTCAAATCCCTGAAGATGGGTGCCGCCGGTTACTCGGGTGTTATGGGCAACTTCCACCCCGAAATTTACAGCTGGCTTTGCAAAAACTGGCAGGCCGAGCCCGAAAAGGCAGAGAAGGTGCAGAACTTCCTGGGCTTCGTTTCCACCGTCGAGTGCCAGGCTTACCCCGTCAGCGCCAAATATCACATGAATCTGTGCGGCGTTCCCATGGAGATTGCCTGCCGCAATGCCGATGCCTCCAAGTTCGGTGAGAGCAGACAGCTTGAGATTGACCAGATGTTCTATGTGGAAAATGAGTTCAAAAAATTAATGGGCATCTGATGCGGCTTATGCACATTTTCGGCAAATACGATAAATATTTGTTGAATTGGCATCTTTTATATGTTAATATATTTCAGTAAGTCCAAACCTAAATAATTATGGAGGGTTTATTCATGGCAAAGAAAAAAGTATTTTTGACCGGTGCTTCCGGCAACATGGGTCACCACAGCTTCCTTGAATTCATGAAGCACAAGGATCAGTACGACCTTGTTCTTCTGCTTCGCGGCAGCGACAAGAACAAAAAGATGTTTGCAGAGTATGCAAACGATCCCGGCGTTAAAATCGTTTGGGGCGACCTTTCCAAGTACGAAGATGTTCTGCAGTGCGTAACCGGCGCTGACTACGTTCTTCACGTGGGCGGCATGGTTTCTCCCGCTGCCGACTATTATCCCACCAAGACCATCCAGACCAACACCAAGGCTGCCAGAAATATCGTTGATGCCGTTAAGGCTCAGCCCAATGCCGACGATATTAAGGTAGTTTACATCGGCACCGTTGCCGAGACCGGCGACCGCAACGCTCCCATTCACTGGGCCCGCACCGGCGACCCCGTTAAAATCAGCGTTTATGACCACTATGCCATCAGTAAGGTTATTGCCGAAAGCATTTTTGCCGAGAGCGGCCTGAAGCACTGGGTTTCCCTGCGCCAGTCCGGTATTCTTTACGGCGAAATCATCAAGAATATGGACCCCATCATGTTCCACGTTCCCATCAACGGCGTTCTGGAATGGGCTACTGTTGAAGACTCCGCCCGCCTGATGGTTAATGTTTGCGGTGACGACATTCCCGAAGAGTTCTGGCGCCGCTTCTACAACATCGGCTCCGGTGAGCAGTACAGACTTACCAACTACGAGTTCGAGAAATACCTGCTTGCCGCTCTTGGCATCGGTACTCCCGAAAAGCTCTTCAACCCCAACTGGTTCACCACCCGCAACTTCCACGGCCAGTGGTACTATGACGGCGACCAGCTCGAGAAGTACTGCCACTTCCGCGCCAACATCCCCGTTAAGCAGTATTTTGCCGACCTTGTTAATCAGGTTGAGTTCTTCTACAAGCTGGCATTCCTTGCCAAGCCCTTTGCTCCCATCCTGAAGCAGACTCTCATGAAGTCCCTTTGCCACAAAGAGATTTACGGCACCATGTGGTGGATTGAGAACAAGATTCCCGAGAGAGTTTCCGCTTACTACGGCACCGTTGAGGATTGGAAGAAGATTCCCGACAACTGGAAGGATTTCAAAGTTATCATCCCCTCCAAGAAGAGCGATTCCGCAAGCGTAGTTGTGCTTGACCACGGCTATGACGAGACCAAGGATTTCGACTCCCTGACTCTTGACGACCTCAAGAAGGCTGCTGCTTTCCGCGGCGGCGAATGCCTTGCCACCGAGATTAAGGATATGTACACTCCCATTCTGTGGAAGTGCGCACACGGCCATGAGTTCATGATGAGCCCCAACCTTGTGCTTCGCGGCGGTCACTGGTGTCCTCAGGAGCTGCCCTCCGACTGTGAAGGCAAGAAGTTCCACTGGGCCTATGACAAAGAAGCCAAGGTTAACCCCTTCTTCGCTCAGGTTTGGTATCCCATGCACAGCAAGGATGAGGATAACGAATACGATGAGAAGATTTTCAAGGGCTTCTCCGGCTTTGAAAACATCTGATTATCCCAATAAAACAACGGCAGCCGATGAGAAATCATCGGCTGCTTTTTTGCGCTTTTTTGTTTTCGGCAATAAAAATGGATTGGCAATATTTGCTGATAATGGAATTTGGCGGCAGAAAAAGCGATTATCCCGCTGCCTGCGCAGCTTCCGCACGGTAGAGCACCTTGATACTGCCGTCTGCCGAAGTCAGCTTAATGATGTCATTTTCAAAGGTGAAATCAAAGGTTTTACTTCCGTCGGTGGGGTTGAATTTGTCATCGGTAAAGGTTAAAACCAGTTGCTTCCCTTTTACCGTATTGTAGGTGTAATACCCGCGTTCAACCGTTTTGGCATCCAGATTCAATATTTCGGATTTGCAGCGGAAGGCGGTTGAACCGCCGTTATCCTGTGAAAAGAATTCGTATTTTTCGATTTTATCCTTGGTACACCATGTGCCCTCGATTTTGTGGCACAGGGCCTCAGCCTCACGGTTTCCGCCCAAATTCGGCATGAATAAGGAAAACTCAATCAAGCCGATAATGATGGAAATGGCGGGAATGATGATTTTTAACATTTTGATGAAATCCTTCACCGTAATCGCCCCCGATACATATTATGTTATCCGATAGCATTAATGCATAAGCAAGTATAGCACCAAAAAAACCATATTTCAATATTTGAATAACGCCGGAATTCAAAATAAAAAAGCGGTAAGCCGATTGCTCGGTTTACCGCTTTTTGAGCAGTGAAATCAGTCCTGCGGGCCCAACACCATGGCAAGGAATTCCATTTCCTTGTCGCCCATGGCCTTTTCGGCATGGGGGATGGTGGAGTCGAAATACACGCTGTCGCCCTTGGAGAGCTCATAGCATACTTCGCCCAGATAGAACTTCATTTTTCCCTTTAACACATAGTCAAACTCCTGACCGGGATGCTCGTGCATTACGGGAGGCTCGTCATCGGGAGTAACGGTTACGTGCAGAGGGGTGGCTACCGCGCCGCGGAAGGTGTAGGCAAGGTGCTTGTAATCGGCCTTTTCATCGTTGTTGATGGCAAAGCCCTTGCCCTTGCGCACCACCGTGCATCCGGAGAGCTTGGGGCTGACACCGCTGAGGATGTCCACCTCGTCCACCTCCAGAATGGCTGCGGCATTCATGATGAAACTGAAGGAGAAATCGGCCTCGCCGTTTTCGTAGCTCATGTACTCGTCCACGCTGATTTCAAGCTTTTTTGCCATCTCTTCGGGGGTAAAATCGCTCATTTCACGCAGGGCGGCCAATCTCTGCCCGATTTCCTTTAACTTGTCGGTCATAAGGAACGCTCCTTTTCGACTTAATAGTTATAGCCGAGCTCAACGGCGTTGATGTTGACACTCATCATGTCCTGATGCTTGGCGGAGATAACCTTGGCCATGGCCTTGTCGATGTTGTCGTGGGTGATTTCATCACAGTTCTTGATGATGTTGCCCATGATAATCATGTTGGCAAGGGTACGGATGCCGTTATCGGAGGCCATTTTGGTGGCGGGGATGTAGAATACATCCACATCGGTACGGTTCACTTTGCGCTCAATCAGGGTGCTGTCCACATAAATCTGACCGCCGGGAACCACGTCGTTCTCGAATTTATCAAGAGAGGGCAGGTTCATGGCAACCAGAATATCGGGGTTGGCAATGATGGGAGAGCCGATCTGCTTATCGCTGATGACTACGCTGCAGTTGCAGGTGCCGCCGCGCATTTCGGGGCCGTAGGAGGGGAGCCAGCTGACTTCTTTGCCCTCAATCAGACCTTTGTAGG
>JAZRWZ010000017.1:0-11828 GCA_045599985.1 Acutalibacteraceae bacterium
GCAAATGCAGTGCCAAGATTTTTGCCATCTGCCGCCGTGCAGCCGCCCATGGTTTCGCCCTTTTCGTTCACACGAATCTCCACGCCCTGCATGCCGCCTGCCAAAGCATACTCTGTCACCTGCCCGGGTGCGGCATTCAGACAGCAAAGGGTTGAAAAGCAGTGTTTCATAGTTTCTCCTTTTGTCTGCCATATCCGGCATTTTTCTTCCGCTTCACTATACCATATTCCTTTAATCAACGCAATCACCAAACCGACGTGAACCGAAGAAAACGAATGCAAATTTCTCCCCGGCACAACCGTTTTGTGGTGACAAAACAGATTTTTTGTGATAGTATTTAGAAAACGCCAAGGAGGACTCCGACTGTGAAATTAAAAGTTGCTTCTTTCAATATTTTTCACTGCGCGGATTACCGCGAGGAAATCATCAATTTTGATGCCTTTGCCGCCCTGCTTCAAAAGCTGGATGCCGATATTATCGGCCTGAATGAGGTGCACGGCAACGGGCCGGATGCCGAATATGAGGCTCAGACCGAGGCCCTTGCCTCACGCATCGGTTACAACGGTTTTTTTGCCAAGGCCACCGAAATTGACGGAGAAAACCCCTTCGGCAACGCGGTGCTCACCCGAAAGGCCGTCAAAAGCGTGCAGGTGATTCCCATTCCCGACCCGGAGCCCAGAACCGGCACCAACTATTACGAAACCCGCTGCCTGCTGAAAATGGAGCTGCAGGAGCCCCGGTTAACCGTGCTGATTTCCCATTTCGGTCTGAACCGCGACGAGCAGCTTTCCGCCGTGAAAACCGTGTTGGATAACGCCGAAAGTCAAAGATGCATCCTGATGGGTGACCTGAATGTTCGCCCGGATAACAGTGTGCTTGACCCCATCCGGCAGGTGTTCCGCGATTCCGCCGATATCACCGACTCTCCTCTTTTATCCTTTCCCTCCTACGCGCCGGACAGAAAAATCGATTACATCTTTGCCACCCCGGATATCAGAATCCTGAATGTGGAAATCCCGAACCTGATTCTTTCCGACCATCTGCCCATCACCGCCGAAATCGAATTGTAATTTTCAATTAAAAAGGCAGCCTGAAACATTGCGTCAGGCTGCCTTTTGGGTTGAATATGCTTTTTACTCTTATCAAAGGATTCCGAACTGTTCAAGAGTGGCAATAAATTCGCTGATATCCCGCCGTGCCGTTTCCTCATCCACATCAAATGTGTCAAGCAATTCGGCCAGAATCTCCTCTTTCTCCTTGCCGCTCTCTATGCCTTGAAAAATCATGGCGCCGCTTTCCGTCAGGTTAAACAGCCCATTATAATCCTCCACGGTTTTGCCCACGGGCACAAGAATGTACTCACCGCAGACATTCCTCAGATACAGTTCCTTCTTCAACTTCATTTTTTGCCTTCTCCCCAAACAGCTTCAAATATTTTGCGGTTGCCTGACTCAATTCACACACATAATCCGGTGCCTCATGCGTATATCCCGTTTCACACTTGCACACGGCGGCACAGGTGGGGCAAAGCTTTTTGTAGCGGCACCCAACACATTTTGCCGGTGTTTTTATGGCGGCGGTATTTTCCCGAATCTTTTCCCAGCAGGCTTTGTAACCCAGTTCGGTAACGCTGCAATCGCCGGTTGAAAACAAACCGCAGGCATTCATTTCCCCTTTATAATTTATCCAGCAGGTTGTTTTACCGGCACGGCAAAGCATTTCGGAGCCCTCCTGCGCCGGGTCGCTGCATTCATCATAAAGGGATAATCCGTTTTCTATTTTCTCCGCCCGTTTCAGGAATTCTTCCCTTCCCAGGCTTAAATAATCGTATTTCACTTTGTAGTACGCTGCCTCGTCCGCACTGAAGCGGCAGGGATTTGAACCGAAAATACCCTTAATTCTGCGGGAGGGAGGGTACAGATAGGTTGTGGCCGTTTCGTGCAGACCAAGGTCTTTGGCAATTTTCAGCATTTGCTCAAGATCACCGCAGTTCAGGGGATTGATACCCATATTCAGCTTGATTTGAATGCCGGCCTCTGCCATGTTTTTAATATTTTCAACAACGGCGGCATAGTAATCCCCGCCGCACAAATCGGTATAGGTTTTTCCGCTTGCGCCGTATAAGGAGATATTCAGCCTTACCGGGGGGTTCTGTTTAAACAACTCCGCGATTTCGCCTTTCACAAGGGAACCGTTGGTGTTTACGGATACCAGCATGCCCATTTCCTTAATGGCGGAATAAATCCGGGAAAAATCCCTGCGAAGCAAAGGCTCGCCGCCGGTAATCAGAGCAAATACCGTGCCTGCGTCCCTTGCCTGTCGGGCAATATCAATCCATTGCTCTGCGGAAAGCTCGTTTTCGGCGCAGCGGTTGCAGTCGCTTGTGTGGATATAACACATTTTGCAATCAAAATTGCAGCGTGAAGTGATTTCAAAGGTGGTGCTGATGGGCACCCCCTTTTTTCTTCCCACGCTGTGGAGATAACTGATTATCAATGGCTCTCCGGCAGCCGTTGTCCTTCTTACAATCTTTTCCATAGAAAATTTCCTAACAGATATTTTTCAAGCTCATCCACGGCGCTTTCATCCGCGCGGCAGGTAAATGAGAGCACGGAGCACGCCGAAGCGATTTGAGAAGCAAGCTCCACGGCACGGGTGCTTTCCTCCCTGCTGCGGGGCTCATAGGTGATGCCGTTGAGCACAGCCGCAAAGCGGGCATAGCCCTGCAAAACACCCACGGTGTTTTCCTCGCCCTTGTCAAGCAGAATAATCGCCTTGACGGGCGCTTTTTTATTCAGAGAAATGCGGGATGAACCGCACAGGGGAATGCCGCAGGCAACCGCGCAGCCGTTCTCTGTTTTCAGCACACATCTGTCACCGTTCACCACGGCTGCGCCACGGTGCTTTTCCCAAAGGGAAGCCTGCGTGGATTTGCCGACTCCGCTTTTTCCCGTAAAAATGACAGCCTCCCCGTCAACAAGCACATAGGAGCAATGGAACATCACCGCCCCGTTTTCCAACAGCAGCGGCGGCATATTCAGGGATGTGAACAGAATCGAATCCCGAAAGCCGTAGGCATCCTTCACCGTCAGGGTTAAATCCCGATTGCTGCGTTCAAGGCAGGAATATTCCCGGTAGCGGTAATCCGGCCTTTCCGGGTAGGCATAATAAAACAGCGTTCCGTTTTCCGTTTGAAAAAGGGAAGCATCCTCCTTGCGGTAAACTTCCGCTCCGCGTTTTGGAGGCAGTTCCCCCTGCCGAACAAAAACAGAATAACAGGCCGCCCCGGATTTATCCGAATAAAACTGCCGGAAATACCGGCTGTCACCGATTTCTATCTCACTGCTCACGGCAAAAGTAATGCCCGCGAAGCAATAGTATTTATTCACCATAAGTAATAAACAGCACCTCCGATGTGCCCTGCTTCAGGTGAGCAGACGGGCGCTGGGTAAGCTTGCCTTTTTCAAGGCTGCCGCAATTCACACGGTAAGTAATACCGCCAAGGTAGCCGGAAGTGTTTTTGTTTTTGTAATACACAAACACATCCTTGTCAAATGCTTTGTCGGAAATGTTGGTAACATTCATAACGCCGTCATACAGTTCACAACGGAACAAGTCCTCATGCTTGGAGGGCTCCACCGCAAATTCACTGGATTCCGTAATGCGGAAAAAAGTGCTTTCGGTGCCGGCGGTAATAGTTTTTTTATCAGTTTCCAGCGCGGTTACAGTCATGCCGGGTAAAAGGGCGGTAACGGTAAAATGATAGTTTTCGCCGTTTGCCATTACCTCAAAGCGAATGAGCTGATAAGCCGTTTTGCTGTTGTTCACCACGGTGATAGCTGCCACATCGATTACCTGTTCATCGCTGCCGTCCTCCACATATTCGCCGTAATATGTTGTGAAATCCAACAGTTCAATTTCGCCGGCAGTAAGCCCCTCTTCGGTGGGCATATTGTCGGTTTTTTTACAGGAACCAAGCAAAATAACAAAGGAAAAAACCAAAAAAAAGGGAAACCATGCGCGAAAAATTACTTTTCATAAACATAACCCTTACAGATTTTGAAAGCGGACGCACTGCACCCAGTGCGTCCGCCGGAATGATGCATTATGAGGAAAAGACCTTCACTTCTCCAAGAGGAACGTCATAGCAGAATTGATCCTGTGAATCGGGAAAATACACTTCACACATGGACTTATCTGCCAAAAGGGTCTCACCCCACTCCTCGTTATACAAGGGGCAGTTATCATAAGAATGGTTGGAAATGAATGCGCATTGTGAGCTCGGGGCTCCATCCATATCAAGAACATGGAACGATATGCCCGGTGCCATATAGGATTTCTTCATATTATGCTTTTCACCCACCTTATGATAGATTTGAAGAACTCGATAATCAGGTTAACGTGGAATCTGAGCCAGCGGAGGAATCCGCCCTCTTCTTCGCCGGTGCCGGGTTCATCCGTACCGGGTTCATCGGTAGCCTCGGGCAGAATCTCAACAAGTTCAAGCTGACCGGCCTTAAGCAGCTTATCGGTGTTGCCGTCGGCATCCTTCACAGTAATAACATAACCGGCTGTTTCGGGGTCATATTCCACATCAAAGTGATAAGCGAAGGTTCTTGTGCCGTCGCCGTTCCTTGTGTACTCCGTAACCTCATCGTCGCCCACAATCACGGATTCGATGTTGCCGGGTGTTCTGATATACAGGGTACCCCTGGCGCCGGTCTCTTTATCACCGGCCACAAATTCCGTGGTAATGTCGGCAATGCCGATCTTTGCTTCATCCTCGTAATCGGGATTTGTTGCAAAGGCACCGGCGGCCATGCTGGCAAAGGATGCCATTTTGGCACTGGAGGAAACGGAGGACTTGAGGGATGCGGCGGAGTCGTAATCGTTAAACACGACTTTCAGGTTTGTCAGGGAAAGAATGCCTTCACCGTTGTTCATAATCACAACGGGATAAAGGGTTTTATAGGTTTTGGAGGTTGCGCTTGCCGTTGCCATGGAGGGGGAAACCAGCATGGTCTTGGCGGAGGTGTAAACCATCAGGTATTTTTCACCGTCAACAAGGTCTTCTGCGGTCTTCACTCTTGTGTAGGTGCCATCTCCGTTTGCAGAATAAACTTGGAAGGAGGCGCCGCCGTACTCAACACCGGTAACCACGCCGTTGTAGCCGAAGGAGTAACCGATGGAATTGGCGAAGGTGAACAGGCCGTTTTCCGCTTCTGCCCGGAACACATCGCCTGTGCCGTTGGGAGCAAAGGAAGCGGTGATGAGGCCGGATTCCTGCCTTGCCAGCACAACATTGGAACCGTTTGCACTGCTCAGTTTCCAACCGCTGCCGGATTGGATGAAGGTCCACTCGCTTGCGGTGTATTCACCCGCCATGGAATCCTGACCGGCTGTGATATCCTCTGCCTTCAGGCCTCTGAGGTTATCCACATCCAAAAGGTCTTTGTTCCAGGAAAAAGCATTGGTAATGTCGTAGTACCTGGGAGCAGCACCCTGAACGGTAATCTTCTGCGGTGCTTCCTGAGCGGAGTTCATCAGCAGTACACTGCCGTTGGCATTGCCGCCGGGAACCTTCATGCCCAACTGGATGGATGCGGGCGCATCGTGAATATCACCAAGCTCAAGGTAGAAGGCAATTGCCTGACCCTGCTTCAGGTAAATCTCGTTATTGGGGCCAACCTCAGTGAACTTCTTGTAGGCCTCTGCATAGGAGCCGGGACTCAACTCGGCAATACTGTCTATGAACATAATGCCGGGAGCAGCACCCTTCAGCGCGCCGGGCGTTGTGCTTAAGGCGTAGAAGTTATTGGCGGAAATAATGTTGGAGCGCAGCTCAATGTAGGTGCTGTTGGCCTCAACATCCTGCTTATAAACCTCCTTGATGGTATCGGAGGGATTGGGGTCCGCGGGGTCGTAAATTCTGATACCGTCAATATAAAGGTCGTAATATCCGCGCTTCTGATGGTCGGTAACTGTTGTGTACCAGGGAGCAACCTCAACGCGGTAGGTACCGTACTCGTAATCTCTGGCACGGATTACGGGAATCTGATACAGGCCGCCCTCGGCGGAGGTATCGGGCTCGAACTCATCGGTTTCGGAATTGTAGGTGTAGCCGTAATAGGTATTAACGGCAAAGTTATCAATCAATTCGTCACCGGAGTACACACGAACCTTGGCGGAACCGCTCATGTTGGTGGTTACGCTGAACAGGTCAAAGCCGGTGCCGCGGAAGGTGAAGGAGGCCAGAGGCTGGCTTGCGCCGGATTTGGGGGTATCCTTGTTGACCCTTGCATACCTTGCGCTGCCCAAAGAATAGGTAACGGTGGTGTCGTCATAAACGGCATCGTAACCGTATACATTATTAAAATCAATATTGGCAAGGTTGAAGTTGCCGGGTCTGTCCTCTGCCTGGTAGGCATCCTTTCTTGTGCCGGCAGTCAGCCAGCTTTCTTCGGGAGTAAAGGTGAAGAAATCATCCTCATAGTAAATGTTCTGTGCCGGGTAAACGGTTATTTTGGAGTAATAGAATTTACCGTTGATGATTACCTCATAATAGAAGATATCTTCCTCCTCCATCTCGGCATCGGTGGGCTTGTAAATCACCTTATCACCGCTGACGGTTGCCAGACCGTGGCCAAGAGTAAGCTCCTTGGCGGAGGACTTGAACTGGGACTCGGTGTAGCCCTGCGTGAAGAGGGTGATATCGTCTGCCGAAACGCTGATAGCGCTGATGGTTGTGCCGGTGGGGATGCATACATCGTTGGCAAGGGCGGAAATCTGAACGGGAATACCGTAGTCAATGACCACCGCATCGGGGATGATAGAGGGCTGCAGCAAAACTGCAAATGCAACATGGGTGTTGCCGTAACTTTCCACCTTGGATTCGGGCACCGTGCCATTCTCATGGTAAAGGTCGTTGGAGGTGTAGAAATAGGTGGTAACGTATTTGTCGCTGTCCTCAATGGTTTTGGTATCCTTAATCTCCGCGCCGCTGGGCGTTGTGCCGGAGTCAAGCTTCAGTTGATACTGGGCATCGGGGCTATACAGCACATAACCTTCGGGAATAACATTGTTGGCGGAAACCTTTGCGTCTTCCGTAACAATGTTGTTGAGCAAAAGCTCCTTGTTCTGCACATTGCCCACAAGCACTCTGTTGGAGAAGGGTACCCGTTCGCCGGCGGAATTCACGGGGTAGCCCTGTGCGTCTACCAGATAGAATTCGTAGGAAATCTGGGCAGATTTCCAGGGCAGCTTGGGTGAAACGGTATCCTTGTGGCAGGGGTGCTCAAGGTAGTTGGTGTAGTAAAGCACGGCGGATTCGTTGGTGGCATAAATGCCCTTGGGCCTTGTACCCTCCATGGAACCGGTCAGATACACATCGTAGGCAAGCACAAATTCGTACTGCTCAATGATATCTACCTTCCAGTAGAAGGTCTCGGCGGCAAGCTCAAAGTCATCCGTTCCGTCGGCATCGGTATCAATCCGGACTGAATCGGTATTAGTGTTGTAGAAGAAACGGCTTGCGTTGATAACGCCGTCCTCAAGAATATTGACATTGCTGCCGAGCCGGTCGGAGTATGCCCTGGTGCCGTCATTGCTGAAGGTTACTCTTTCCAGCACACTGTTTGTGCCCTTGCGGGAACCAATCTGGTTATAGTCATCAATTACACCGTTCTTCAAATCCTCCCGGGTGTAAAGGTCGTAGCTGATGAACTCAATGCTGGGGGCGGTATCCAGAGTGTATTCCTCACCGTTTTTGGTGTAGTTTCTTGCCATCTGGATATCGTAGCTGGCACCCATGGTATCCAGGAAATAAGCGCCGGTACCGGCATCCTTAAAGGTGGATACGATGGAATCAAACACCGCGTGAAGCTGGGCATCGGAGTTGGCGGTGTAATACTCCGCCTCGGTAGATGCGCAGTTCTTCAGGGTGGTAAGGATAGTATCGTTATCAATATCAATATCGGGGCAGATACAGTAGCCGATGGAGTACAGCGTGGCGCCAAGACCGTTTACATTCTCCATGTAGGGGTCTGCCTTGCCGTCACCGGTAACATCCGCAGAACCGGTGGCATTCGAGGGGTTGATAATGGCGTAGGTCTGGTCGGGACTGCCCGCAACAGCGGCGGCATAACGGTTTTTGTTGCCCTTGCCGTTATAGAAATAATTGTGGGAGCTGTTGGTGGGAACCTGCGTGTAGTTGTCCCAATAGCCAATCAGCCATCTGTTCCATGACTTGTCGGTATCCTGATTGGAGCTACCGCCGAAGTAGTTGAACTGGAAGGCACCGCCGTCTGACATGAAGATTACATACTGGTCTCTGTGCTTACCGTTGGCCTCATTTCTCTCCTTTTTGGCCTTGGTCAGCTCATATGCCTGCTGCATGGCGCGGTCGTAGTTGGTACCGGAGTAATCTGTGACCAGGGTAGGCACGTTGTTGTAGAGGGATTCGGCAGAAACGAAAGCATCCGCATCCCATTTTTTGGAGCCGGTGTAAACCTGCGCATGGTTCTCGGTGGTGGAAAGCACGTTGACGTTGGTGAGCTTGTCGTTTTTGCTATTAATAAATGTATAGCCGTTAAAGTCACAGATGGCAACCTCAACATCTCTCTTAACGCCGTTTACACCGTTCTCGGTAAGGCCGTTAACCAGTAATTCAAGGTTTTCCTGCAAAATTTGTGCTCTGGTTTTCTGGTTCGTAACATTGCTGTTGGTGGCGCTGCTTACTTTCTGGAAATTTTCATCATACCATGCATTGCCGGAGCCGAATACGCTCTGCCCGTTATAGGTACCCATGTAGTTGCTTCTCATGGAGGATGAGGTATCCAGTACGAATACAATATCAATACCGTCCATCATAGGCACACCGGTAACGGTCAACTGAACGCGGGCCACGCCGTTGTTTTCAAAATCGGAGGCGCCGCCGCTCTTGCCGACTCTTACGGAACCCTCTTCGGGGTACTCGGGGTAATCGTCCTTACCCACAACATACAGAGTAAACTCATTGGTGAGAACCTGATTGCGATAGGTCAAAGTGAGGCCTTCGTAGGTGCCCACCTCCTCCACATTGTAATTGCCGGAGAGCATGCCGAGTGTAACGGGCACAACGGATTTGCTGCCGTCATCATATTGCAGCTCAATGTAAGCGCCGGTTTCGGACTGAGGGGCCGCCTCAATTCCCACGGAGCCTTCCTTGTTGAGCAGGGTGGTTTTTTCCACCGCCTTGGGCTCGGCAACAGTAACCGTGAAAGTACCCACAAGCTGGCCGTCCACGCTGATTTCAACGGGATACTCACCGGGAACCGAGTTATTAAAGCCGCTGACCCAGTTCACGGAAACACGGGAATCCGTAAGGCTGAGGGTCTCGGTCGGTGCGCCGCTGACGGAGGATTTCACATAAACGGATGCGAGGGAATTGATATCACTTTGTGAAAACGGATGGTCAACAAGAATGGTGTGGTTTGCGGCACTCAGTACATAGTACTTTGTGGTTTCCTGCTTTTTGTAAAGAGTTGTTTGGCAGTTTGTATCGTTGATTGTCGCCTCTGTGCTGTCCCAAGCAGTAAAATAATTGTTCTGCCACTCGGAACAGAAAGCGCATGTTATAGTTTTAGCATCGGTAAATAACACATTGTTGCCCCGGCTGTCTTTGGCGTATATGTTTTCCGCCGTATTGCTGAGGGAGATGGAAGTAGTACTGGTTTCTTTGATATTAAGGTAACGCCCATCCGGAGTCTGCAGGGTATAGAGGTTGCCGGAGGCGTTTACCACCTTGATGGTGTAAGCCACATTCTCGGAGGTGGTAAGTATTGTGTTATTGCTGCTGAGGGTAAAGTTGGTGCTGCCGCTGATACCGCCTCCCGAACGGTTGGTGGTGGTAAGAATGATATTCTCCTGGCCGTTATAGATGATATAGTCGCCCGCCTCAACGCGCTGCCCGCTTGTTTTGGGAGTGTAGCGAACATATTGGTTGGAACCGGTGGTAATCTGAGCGGCCTCCGCCACATTCAGGGTAAAGCCGGAGGTAACGAGCATACCGCCATAGGTAACGGTAAGGCCGGTGTAAGTACCTGCTGCATTTCTGTCAAAGGTGCCGGAAAGCATATCCAGTGTAACGGGCAGTAACTCAGTGGCGTTGTTCTCATGCACAACGGAAACATAGGCACCGGTGGAGTCGGTGGCTGCCGCGCCGGCATAGATATTACCCTCGGCATCCACAAGGGTTACGCTCACCACGGGGGATTCCTCAATGGTCACCGATACGGTACCCAGCTGCACGGTATTGCTGTTGGCATCCTCCTTGTAGCTGACGGGAACGGTGTAGGTACCCTCCGCATTCACATTCACCGCGGAATAATCAAAGGTGATTCTGGGGTCATTGCTGCTCAGGATTGTGGGGCTGGTGCCGTTGGCATTCTGACCGGTGCTGACGGCAAAATCGCCGTTGGTTCTGATGGCCTGATCGATGGCGGAGATGGTGGTACCCAGATAATCCGTTACGGCGCAGGTGCTGAGGCTTGCCCATTTGTCGGGGGTCGTGGTGGTAGTTTTGGGGTTGGCGTATACTGTTTTGTTCTCTCTGCCGGTGTACTTGTAGAGCCAGACATATTTGGAGGTAGCTTTATCGGTTGTGTAGCTGTATGTACCGCTGCTGTTGACAGTTAAAGCGTTATTATTTTTGTCATAATAAAATCTTAAGTTATAAGCACCGGCTGCCTGCCCGGACACCGGACCGGTAATTGTGAAATTTGTGCTCGGAGCACTGGTCACCGTACCGATAGAAGTTTTATTCGTTCTTAAATATCTGTCGGAGGCGTCCCATTTGATGCTGCCCGAGGTGGCGCTGCTGAAGACCCAGTCATTTGTGTCATTATCAAGAGTAATCTTGCCGTCAGTAACGGTAACTGCTGTAGAAGCAACGTCTCCGCTGCTGTTCACTCTCATAATGTACTTGTAGTTGTTACCGCAAATCAGATACTTTGCCCCGACATCAATGCCGTCGTTATCAATCGTGTAAACATATCCGCCGGAATCCGTATAAAGAGTGAGGTCAGTGGGCGTGGTTGTTAAAGTCCAGCTTGAGCCGCTGTAGGAGAGGTAGCTACCGTTGTTATCCTGAATATAAACCGTGTCGTCGGTAACGGGAGTCACCGTGAACACATTATTGTTGGCGCCGCTGTTGCCGGAGCCGAGAGAGCCGCTGCTTCTTCTCAGGTAGTTGGTGCCGTTTGAGATGGTGAAGCCGCCGCTTTTACTTGTAAAAGTCCATGCGGAAGCGTTTGCCAGTGTGCCGGCGGAAAGAGTGCCGCTGCTGTTGATGAGGGCATGGTCGTTACCGTCGGTGATGTAGAAGGTGCCGGCAGAAAACGCGTTATACGTTTCTGTTTGGCTGCTGTGCACGACAATCCAATCCCCGTTTGCGGCACTTACCGTAAAAGGCATGCCGACCGACATTGTGCTCAGTACCATAAGGGCACAGAGCAAAAAGGAAAGCGCTCTTTTCACTGTTATTTTCATCATGTTTTTCCTCCACGCTGCTTTCGTTTCTGTATATGAGCGAATCGCTTACGCTCTGATTTCGGAGTAATATTCTCTGGTATCCATACTCCAGGTATAATCTTTTAAGTAGGTATCCGGGAAATTTGATTTGTCTTTTCCGGGTCTGTTAAGGAAATCAAACAAATCACAATCAAAATTTTCGGGAATAATCCGCCTTTTTCGTGTTGAGGCATCAACAATATACTCAATTCCGT
This sequence comes from Acutalibacteraceae bacterium, assembly GCA_045599985.1. GTDB lineage: Bacteria > Bacillota > Clostridia > Oscillospirales > Acutalibacteraceae > CAG-177. The sequence continues at coordinate 11,763 of JAZRWZ010000017.1, forward strand.
TTTCGCAGAGAGTTTCGGTCAGGCGTAAACAGACTTTTCTGTAACGGGCCTTCAGCAAATCGTCAA
>JAZRWZ010000018.1:0-5834 GCA_045599985.1 Acutalibacteraceae bacterium
CTGCCGCCTATGGCCCGCACAAAGGGCGCGTTCAGATATTCTTTCATATTCTTCGGGCCGATACCGCCCGTGGGCATGAAATCAATGCCCGGGAAAGCGGCGGCAAGGGCCTTCATGGCCGCCGGACCGCCCGAGGTTTCGGCAGGAAAGAATTTGTTTGTCGTAATGCCGTGAGCAATCAGGTTCATCACCTCGGTGGCGGTAACCGCGCCGGGCAGATAGGGCACGCCCTCCGCCTCACACACGCGGCAAACCTCCTCCGAAAAGCCGGGGGAAACAATAAAACGGGCCCCTGCCCCGATGGCCGCTTTACACTGCGCGCCGTTGATTACCGTACCCGCGCCGATGAGCATATCCGGGAAGGTGCCGCAGGCCAACTCAATCGCCTCGGCAGCGCAGGCGGTGCGAAACGTGATTTCCGCCACGGTGATGCCGCCGTCTTTCAGCGCGGAAAGGGTGGGAACCGTACTCTCAACCGAATTCAATACCACAACGGGAATGATTTTGTTATTGCCCAAATTCAACTGCATTTTCGTTCCTCTTCCTGTTTTTTGTTCATTGTAACAAAAAATACGCGGGTTTTCAATCGCAAACCGCCCCGACGGAGCATTTTTTCCTTTTTCTCTTTTCGCTCTTTCCTCTATTCTTTTCCAAATTGACAAATATTTTTTTTAGTGCTACCATACTGGGGTATGTTATTTATGAAACGGAAGGAGTGACAGCACTTGCCTTCAAAAAAGAAGGGCTTTCCTTCCCCGAAAAAGGAAGGCTTCCCTCCCGAGGTTCTGGCGGCGCTGAATGCCTGCGGACTGAATACGGACACCCTGATTTTCTCACTCTGCCCCGATATCAACCGGGACGGAGCCTTTGCCGACTGCTTTTTATGCTTTGATGAAAAAGGGCTGTATTACGCCGAGGGCACCGTCGAATCTCCAAAAAAGAAAGGGGCCTCCCCCACGGTAACGATAGATTCCCTTACGGCTTACCCCATGGAGGATATTGACAGCCTTTATCTGGAACGGTACCTTTCCACGGCAAGACTCATCGGTAAAAAAGGCGATGAGGAGTTTTCCGTTGCCCGCATGTCTTTCCATTGCCTTAACGACATTGACCGTTTTATTTTTCTGTTTCAGGCCGTGAAAGGCGGCACAGCCGTTGAGGATTTGCCCCCTGCGGAAAAGCACGGCAAAACCGACGGGGAAAGGGGCAAAAAGACGAAGGGCATCGTCAAACGCCTGCTCTCGTTCTACAAAAAATACCTGCCTCTGGTGGCGCTGGTCACCTTTGCCATCACCCTTTGCACTGCAGCACAAATCTGGGCACCCCAGATCGGAACAAGGGCGTTGTTTGATGAGGTAATTGCCAACCCGAAAAATCTGACCGTTCCGGAGCTCATCGGCGCTCTCACGATTCTTGTGGCAGAGATATTTGCCCTCAAGCTTTTCAAAGTGGTGCTGGATGTGATTCATCAGTACCTGATGGCCTCCGTCACCCCCAAGGTGGTTTACGACATCAAAATCCGCATTTTCACCGCCATGCAGCGCCAGTCCGTTTCCTTCTACACCTCCAAATACACCGGCTCCCTCATGAAACGGGTCACAAGGGATGCCCGGGATATTTACTGGTTCCTGATGAACGATATGCCCGACATCGTGGTAAACACCTTCATGGTCATCGGCATTCTTGCCATCATGTTCAGCATGAGCGTGAAGCTGACCCTGACGGTGATTCTGGTAACCCCCGTTCTGGGCGGGCTGATAAAACTGACCGACAACCTGTTTCACCGTTTGCACCACAGACGGTGGGTTGCCGATGCCGAAATGTCCTCCATGGTCAGCGACAACATCAACGGCAGGCGTGTGATCAAGGCCTTCTGCAAGGAGGATTATGAAAGGGCACGCTTTGAGGCAGCCAGCGACAAGGTGCGCACCACCGAGCAAAAGCTGATTATGAACGAGGCCACCATATTCCCTCTGTTTCAGGGTCTGGTGCTTCTTGTTTCCACCGCCGTGTTTGCCTGGGGCAGCGTGATGGTGCTGCGGGATGAAATCACCGTTGGCGTGCTGCTGAGTTTTATTGTGTATGTGGAAATGATTCAGCAGCCCATCAGCTTTCTTTCGGGCGTGGTCAACCGTTGGGCACGGTGCATGGATGCCGCCCAGCGTGTGTTTGAGGTAATTGACAGTGAGCCCGAAATCCGCGAAAAAGAAAACGCCGTTTCCATGGCCGACATGAAGGGTACCGTGGATATTTCGGAGTTGGAATTCGAATACGAACCCGCCCGGCCCATTCTGAAGCACCTGAACCTGCACGTGGAGGCAGGCGAAATGCTGGGCATTGTGGGCAAAACGGGAGCAGGCAAAACCACCATCGCCTCCCTGATTGCCCGGTTATATGACCCCAAGCGGGGCACGGTAAAAATCGACGGCGTGGATGCCGCCGACATCAAGCTTTCCGAAATTCATCGCAATGTGGGCATGGTGTCGCAGGATATTTTTCTGTTCATGGGCTCCATTGCCGACAACATCCGCTACGCCAACCCAGAGGCCACCATGGAGGAGGTTATTGCCGCCTCCAAAGCGGCTGCCGCCCACGACTTCATTATGAAGCTGCCCGATGCCTACGACACCCGCGTGGGCTCCGGCGGGCGTGATTTGTCGGGCGGTGAACGCCAGCGTATCTCCATTGCCCGCACCATCATCCAAAACCCGAAAATCCTGATTCTGGATGAGGCCACCGCCGCCATGGATACGGAAACCGAAGGAAAAATCCAAAAATCCATAGCCGAGCTGAAGGAGGGCAGAACCACCATTGCCATTGCCCACCGCCTCTCCACCCTGCGTGACAGCAATCATCTGGCCGTAATCGACAAAGGCGAAATCACGGAATACGGCACCTATACCGAATTGCTCTCCCAAAAGGGACAGTTCTATAAACTCTATAAAATCCAGAACGAGGCCTTGAGCGCCATCGGAATAGGAGAATAACCATGCTGAATGAACAAAATTGCATCTTTTCCAAAAACCGGAACGGGTTTTTGCAGGCCGAAATTGACGGCGTGGCCGTGGGCAGGGTCAAAATCGTTTGTGCCCAACCCCTGCACTGCCCCCATGAGTACCTCTCCGTTATGAGCATGGACGACAAGGAGCACGGCATTATCGAAAAGCTGACCGATTTCAGCGAGGCACAGCAGGCCTTCATCAAGGGCGAAATTGCCGAGCGGTACTTTTGCCCCGTGCTTTCCGAAATCAACTCCATCAAAGATAAAATGGGCAACTTCTTTTTTGACGTGGTGATTGACGGGCACAAAAAGAACTTTGCCGTGCGGGATTTGACCAAAAGCATCCGCCAGCAGGGCAATGCCGTTACCATTACCGATGTGGACGGCAACCGCTACGCCATTCAGGATATTTCAAAAATCGGCCGCAAAAGCCGCAGAATGCTGGAGCCCTATCTGTATTAAGGGGATGAGAATTTGCAAAACACCGCCAACTCGGTTACATACGATCTGGATTGCCTCGGTGCATACTGCACCGGCACCCTGACCTATCACGACGCCACCGTAACCGCTGAGGATTCCCGGGGCAAAACCGACTTTCCCCTTGGGGATTGCGAGGAACTGGTGATTCGCAGCAACATCGGCTGCGGGGCGTTGGAATATAAGCCAAAAGGGGCAGAGGATGACAACGATAATCTGCTCATCTGCCGCTTTTCCATGACCTGCATTGACGATATCGGTGAATTCGTGAAGGTGATAAACCACTTTATCGTCACGGGGGAAGAAACGGTTATGTCCGCCTCGGCAAGCCGTATCTGCCCCAAATGCGGGCGGCACTTCATGCACAACATGGATTCCTGCTTTTTCTGCACGGATAAATCCCATTTTTATATGCGTGTGCTGAAGGTGGCCCGGCCTTACCGCAAAATCATTCTTGCCGCCACCCTGCTGATTATGCTGGCGGATGCCGTAAACGCCCTTGTGCCCGTGCTCAACGGCAGGGTGCTGGACGATTACCTCTATGCCGGGAAAACCGGTGCCGCCGCCATACAGGGTGTGCTGACCCTTTGCGCCGCCATGCTGGGGGCAAAGCTTTTCAGCCAGATTTTTCAGATTCTGGCACGCCGCAGCGTGGCTGTTTACAGCACGGGGCTTTCCCACACCCTGCGGGTGATGGTATATGATAAAATTCAGCGCATCAGCATGCGCTCCCTGCACCGCAAAACCGGGGGCGACCTGATGGGCCGCGTTACCGACGACACGGAGGCGGTAAAGGATTTCATCAGCGAGGATATTCTGATGGCGCTTTACCACATCTCCATGTTTGCGGTGATAGTGGTGATTCTTTGCATCATCAGCGTTCCCCTCACCCTGCTGGTGCTGCTGCCCGTGCCCATCGGCCTTTTTATCTATTACAAATTCCGCACCACCATCCGCATCCGCTTTATGAAGCAATGGCGCTGTGAGCGCTGGGGCAACTCGGTTTTGCGCGATATTGTGGAGGGCATTCGCGTGGTGAAGCTCTTCGGTGCCGAAAAAAGAGAAATCGGCAAATTTGACGGCATCAGCAAACAGCTTGCGGATATCTGCACAAGCAACGAGCGGCTGTGGGCCTCCGTGTTCCCCTTTGTCACCTTTTTCATCGGCATCGGTGAATTCCTTGTGCTGTTTTTCGGCGGCCGCATGGCCATCCGGGGGGAGATTACCGCGGGCCAGCTGCTGCAATTCACCTTATACCTGACCTACCTTTACGGGCCCATCAACTGGTTCTCCCGTCTGCCTCAGAAGTTGGGCCGGGTCAACACCTCCCTCATCAAGATATTTGAGATTCTGGATGAAAAAAGCGATATGGATTCCGAGGGCGCTCTCACCAACCCCACCCTGCAAAAGGCCATGGAATTCAAGGATGTCCGCTTTGGCTATTCCGCCTATGAGCCCGTGCTCAAGGATGTGAACCTTACGGTGAAAAAGGGCGAAATGATTGGTATCGTGGGCCGCTCCGGCGTGGGAAAATCCACTTTAATCAACCTGATTATGCGCCTGTATGACGTGGATGCGGGCTCCATCAGCATAGACGGCTGCGATATCCGCAGCTATGCTCCCGAGGAATACCGCCAGAAAATAGCCGTGGTATTTCAGCAGACCTTTTTGTTTGCGGGCAGTGTGTATGACAATATCGCCTATGCCAGGCCCGATGCCACCACCGCCGAGGTGATTGAGGCGGCCAAGGTGGCCAACGCCCACGAATTCATCATGAAGCTGCCGGACGGCTACAACACCCTGATTGGCGAAAACGCCCACAACCTTTCCGGCGGAGAAAAACAGCGCATCTCCATTGCCCGCGCCGTGCTGCGTGACCCGGAAATCCTGATTCTGGATGAGGCCACCAGTGCTTTGGATACCGAAACGGAATACCTGATTCAGCAGGCCATGAGCCGCCTTGTAAAGGGCAGAACCACCTTTGCCATTGCCCACCGCCTTTCCACCCTGAAGGATGCCGACAGGCTGATTGTGCTGGACAAAGGCGTGGTAGCGGAGTGCGGCACCCATGTGGAACTGGTGCGACGCGGCGGCATTTACGCCGGCCTTGTGGGGGCACAGCACCAGACGGCAAGGCTCAAGAATTGAGATTTTTTCATGGGTTGATGTTTATACCGACGGCATTGCCGGGAGTATTCAAAAAATACGGAATCCCCCGTGTAGGGCAAGACCACTGTGTCTTGCCGGCACGGCGGTACGCCGTGGAAAAATCTTCGGGTTTCATGAATGTATATTTGCCTGCGGCAAATCCGGACAGAGCAGGTGCTTTGACCCTACACATAAAACAAAAGCGATG
>JAZRWZ010000019.1:0-7634 GCA_045599985.1 Acutalibacteraceae bacterium
AATAAAATTGCATAAACAAAAGCGATGTTTTTCCGTCAGCCACCGGCTGAAACGGTCAAGCATCGCTTTTTTATTGCCTTTGTGTATTCCGAGCATTTTTAACGAAATATTGGCAAAAATATGGCGCCAAAACCATATCGGGTTCGAATCCCTTTTGCCAAGCTCCGGCGTAAAAACAGACGAAAGCAACACCTCATCCACCGTCTGCGACGGTCCCCCTTCTCCTCAAGGAGAAGGAAGAAGGGAACGCCAAAAAACAAAACGGAATCATATTCATGATAATCCAAAAAGTAATTGGTATTCCCTGATAATCACAAAAACAGTTAATTACTATTTTTCCCTCTGCAGGGCGGCTTCGGCGGGTTTGTCGTTCAGGTTGAGCAGAATAATGGCACCGAGAATCAGCACAATGCCGCACAGCTTCAGGGGCGAATGGCTCTCGTGATACACCGTCATGCCCACAACGGCGCCCACCAGCGGCTCCACCGCCACCAGTATGGCTGCCTTGCCCGATTCCATGCGCTGCAAGCCCCATGTGTAAAGGAAATAGGGCAGCACGGCACAGATGATTCCCAGGCCGAGGCACCAGATAATGAGTTCGGGGTCTTGCCTCAAAATGGCAGCCACCCTGCCGGCTTTGCCCAGAGGAAGGGAGCCTAAAAAGCCGAAAATAAAGGTGTAGGCCGTCACGGTTACCGTATCATATCTTGCAAGGGCAAAGCGGCCGAAGATGGTATACAGAGCATAAAACAGCCCGGAGCCAAGACCCGTCATGAATACAAAGGGAGTCAGCGAAACGCCGCCGCCCAGAACGCCCGCCACCAGCACACAGCCCCCAAAGGTCATGGCCAGCGCCGCCACCTTTTTGGGAGTGATGCGTTCATGAAACAAAAAGGCGGAAATAAGCAGAATGAAGATGGGCGAGGTGTAAAGCAGCACCACGGCCACCGAGGCCTCGGAGTGAACGATGGTGTAAAAATAGCAGACGTTAAACAGCACCACGCTGACAATACCCGTGCCGATAAACATCCATATATCCCGCAGGCGGATTTTCAGCTTTTTCACATCGGTCACCGCCGCGGTAACCGTAAAGGCAAGGGCGGACACCGCCATTCTCACCAATGAAATCTGCAGGGAATCCAACCCCGCCGCCGAAAGACGGTTAATAAAAATACTGATAACACCCCACAGCACGCCTGCCGCGATAACAGCGGCCACGGGTTTCTGATTGCGCATACATCTGCCCCTCCCGATAAACATTCCGCAGATGATTCTAACACATCCCTGCCGTAAAAACAACGCCCGGCCGCATTTATTCAGGTTGTATCCGGCACATAATCGTGCTAATATTAAGGTATGGCAAAAGTGAGTCTTTTGCTGTTATCCAAAACCGAAAGGACGATTGAACAATGAAAACCGCCGTAACCCGTGATGCCGCTCTTGCTTTGGTTCAAAAATACAACAAAGAACCCTTCCACCTGCTTCACGCCTTAACCGTGGAGGGTACCATGCGCTGGTATGCCGAAAATTCCGGTTATGCCGATGAGGTTGATTTTTGGGGCCTCTGCGGCCTGCTTCACGATGTGGATTTTGAAAATTGGCCCGAGGAGCACTGCAAAAAAGCTCCCGAGCTGCTGGCCGAAATCGGGGCCGAGCCCGAACTGATTCACGCCGTCTGCTCCCACGGCTTCGGCCTTTGCAGCGATGTTGAACCCACCCACGAAATGGAAAAAATCCTGTTTGCCGCCGATGAACTGACCGGCCTCATCGGTGCCGCCGCCCGTATGCGCCCCTCCCACAGCGTGTGCGACATGGAGGTTTCCAGCCTCAAAAAGAAATTCAAGGATAAAAAGTTTGCCGCAGGCTGTTCCCGCGATGTGATTCGTGAGGGCGCCGAGCGCCTCGGCCGGGAGCTGGACACCCTGATGGAGAAAACCATCCTTGCCATGCGCAGCTGTGAGGAGAGTGTCAACGCCGAGCTGGAGCAGCTTACCTGAAGAAAAGCACAATAAAGCCATGCTGTTTTTACAGGATTCCGGCAAAAACAAGCCGTTCCGGCAGCAGCCGTTCCCAATCTTTTCTGAAGCCATGAAAAATTCCCCCAATCGGCAGGTTTTTTCTTGCATTTTGGGGTGTATGTGGTAAAATTAACCTGTATATTGTATTCGGAGGTGCAATTTATGGCAAAATTCCTGTTCTCGGCTTTTGCAGACGAGGCGTCCCGCGATATTGCGGAGCAAATCGAAGCCTGCAAAAAAAACGAAATCGAATTTATCGAGCTTCGTAATGTTAACGGCAAGAACATTTCCGATTTTACCGTTGAGGAAGCCAAGGCCCTGAAAAAGCAGCTGGATGACGGCGGCATCAAGGTTGGTTCCATCGGCTCCCACTACGGCAAAATCAAGATTACCGATGATTTTGAGCCCCACTTTGAGGCATTCAAAAACACGGTTGAGGTTGCCGAAATACTGGGAACCAAATACATCCGTATGTTCAGCTTCTATATCCCCGAAGGGGAAAATGCCGATGATTACAAAGAGGAAGTCCTGCGCCGGGTGGGCCTGATGGCCGACTACGCCTGCGAGAAGGGAATCCTTTGCTGCCACGAAAACGAAAAGGGCATTTACGGCGACATTCCCGCGCGTGCCCTTGTGCTGGCAGAGGCCTTCGGCGACAAGCTGGGCTGCATCTTTGACCCCGCCAACTACCTGCAGTGCGGCGCCGAAACCTACAGCGGCTTCCAGCTGCTTCACCCCTATATCACCTATATGCACATTAAGGATGTGCAGGCCAAAAGCGGCATTGTGGTGCCCGCCGGCGAAGGTGACGGCAGAATCAAGGATATTCTGACCATCCTCGATAAAGATGTTAAAACCTATATGCTCACCGTTGAGCCTCACCTGAAGGTGTTTGACGGTTTGGGTGCTCTGGAGCAGAAGGATGAGAGCGCCGAGGGCATGGGGCAGAAGTTTGTTTATCCCGACAACTTCTCCTCCTTTGCCGCGGCCTGCAGCGCCATTCACGCCATTGTGAAGGAAGTGCAGCCCATCCGCTTCGGCATTATCGGCGTGGGCAACATGGGTTACTCCCACATGAACATGAACATGGAAGGCCGCCACAGCGAAATGCGCATTGTGGCCGTGGCCGATATTGAGCCCGAAAAGCTGGCCCGTGCCAAGGCTCTGATGCCCTATGTTCACACCTACCCCACCGCCGAGGCTCTGCTGGATTCCGGCGAAATTGATGCCGTTATCATTGCCACTCCCCACTATTTCCACTCCCCCCTGGCACAGTATGCCTTCAAAAAAGGTATCCATGTGCTCTCCGAAAAGCCTGCCGGTGTTTACACCAAGCAGGTGCGTGAGATGAACGAGGCGGCTGCCGCCTCCGGCCTCACCTTCGGCATGATGTTTAACCAGCGCACCAACTGCATTTACCGCAAAATGCGTGAAATCGTGCAGAGCGGCAAATACGGTGAAATCAAGCGCACCAACTGGATTATTACCGACTGGTACCGCACCCAGGCCTATTACAACTCCGGCGGATGGCGTGCCACCTGGGAGGGCGAAGGCGGCGGCGTGCTGCTCAACCAATGCCCCCACAACCTGGATTTGTGGCAGTGGATCTGCGGCCTTCCCGTTAAGATTCAGGCTGTTTGCCACGAGGGCAAATGGCAAGACATCGAGGTGGAAGACGATGTTACCATCTATGCCGAATATGCCAACGGCGCTACCGGCGTGTTTGTTACCACCACCGGCGACTGCCCCGGCACCAACCGCTTTGAGGTTACCCTTGACGGTGCCAAGCTGGTTTGCGAAAACGGCAAGCTGATGATGTATAAGCTGGAGCAGCTCACCTCCGACCACCTTGTGAATGCCGAGGAAGGCTTCGGCAGAGTGCAGGGCGAATGGGAAGAAGTGGAAACCGACGGTCTCAACATTCAGCACCCCGCCGTTGTGAATGCTTTCACCGCCCACCTGCTGCGCGGCACACCTCTGGTTGCCGATGGCTGCGAGGGTATCCGCGGCCTGTCCATCTCCAACGCCGCTCACCTCTCCTCCTGGTTAGGCAGAGCCGTGGAGTTACCTGTTGACGAGGATCTTTTCTTTGACGAATTGCAAAAGAAAATCGCCGGTTCAACTTATCAAAAGACAGTCAAGGTCAGGGAAGAGAGCGATATGTCCTCCACCTTCGGCTCTTGAGGAAAGGGCACCTTTATGAAAGTTGCAGTAGTCGGCTGCGGCAACATATCCCGCCTCCACTTCGCCGCTTTGGCGGAAAATGAGGCAACCACCCTTGTTGCCGCGGTTGATGTTAAACCCGAGCGGGCCCGGAACTATGCCGAGAAATACGGTATTCGCGCCTATACGGATTTTGAGGAAATGCTGGCGGCGGAGCAGCCGGATGCCGTTCATCTTTGCCTGCCCCACTACCTGCACGCCCCCTATGCCATTACGGCGCTGGAAAAGGGCATTCATGTGTTTTGCGAAAAGCCCTGCTCCGTTACCGCCGATGAAACAAAAGCTCTGCAAAAGGCACAGCAATCCTCCCCCGCACAGTACGGCGTGTGTTTTCAAAACCGTTACAATGCCTGCATCCGTAAGCTGATGGCCGTTAAACAAAGCGGCGAGCTGGGTGCCCTCAAATCCGTTCGTGCTTTTGTCACGTGGGAACGGGGCGCAGCCTACTACGGTGATGACTGGCACGGCACCCTTGCCAAAGAGTGCGGCTGCCTGCTGATTAACCAGTGCATTCACACGCTGGACATCATGCAGCTGCTGGGTGACGGCTGTGAATCCCTTACGGCTCACGTGTTCAATGACCACCTGCAGGGCGTGATTGAGGGCGAGGACACTGCCACCGTCCGCTTCCGCATGAATAACGGTGCCGTTGCCGTATTCTACGGCACCACGGGCCACGGCTCCAACGCGCCTGTGCTGATTGAGGCCGCCTTCGAAAAAGGCACCCTGCGCACGGAGGGCGAGCGGCTGTTCCGCGTGGATGGGGACGGCAGCCTTTGCGAGATTCCCTTAACCCAGGGCGAGGCCATGGGCAAGTCCTACTGGGGCTCCGGCCACCCCGCCATTATCAAGGATTTTTATGATTGCATTGCCGCCAACCGTCCCTTCGGTGTGGATGCCGTCAGCGGCGGCAAGGCAGCCGATATTGTATTTGCCTGTTACCGTTCCTCCGCAAGCGGAGAAACCGTGACATTATAAGAAAGGAAGAAATCGCCATGAGTCATGAGAATTTAAAGGGCAGAGTAGCCGTAGTCACCGGTGGCGGCGGCGTGCTTTGCAGCGGATTTTCCAAGGATTTGGCCAGATTGGGCGTTAAGGTTGCCGTTCTGGATTTAAAAGAAGAAGCAGCCCAAAAGGTTGCCGATGAAATCAAGGCAGAGGGCGGCGAAGCCATTGCCATCGGCTGCAATGTGCTGGAGCCCGAAAGTCTGGAAGCGGCCCGTCAGAAAATCAACGCCACCTTCGGCGTGTGTGATATTCTGATTAACGGCGCCGGCGGCAACAACCCCAAAGGCACCACCTCCAAGGATATTTTCGAGCCCGGCGACCTTGAGAACAAGGTAGAGGGCGTTAAAACCTTTTTCGATTTGGATGCCTCCGGCATCTCCTTCGTATTCAACCTGAACATTCTGGGCACCCTGCTTACCACCCAGTGCTTTGCCAAGGATATGGTAGGCCGCGAGAATGTGAGCATTTTAAACATCAGCTCCATGAACGCCTTCTGCCCCCTGACCCGTATTCCCGCATACTCCGCCGCCAAGGCCGGTGTATCCAACTTTACCCAGTGGCTTGCCGTTCACTTTGCCGAGGCCGGCATCCGCGTGAACGCCATTGCTCCCGGCTTTTTTGCCACCAACCAGAACAAGAGTCTGCTCTTTAATGAGGACGGCTCCCTCACCGCCCGCTCCGACAAAATCATCAGCCACACCCCCATGCGCCGCTTTGGTGTGCCCGAGGATCTGACCGGTGCCCTCACCTTCTTCTGCGATGAGAAATACTCCGGCTTTATCACCGGCGTGATTCTGCCCATCGACGGCGGCTTTGCCGCTTATTCGGGCGTATAATCCGCATCCCATTTCCTTAATAAAAACAATCACAGGCAGCTTGATTGCAGCAGTCAGGCTGCTTGTGTTTTTTATGGATTTACCGTGAATTAATGCAAAAGTGACGGTTTTATCTGCAAAAGTGCAAGTTGACTTTATTTCCGATATTGCTTATACTGATAGAAAAATGAAAGGAGGCGGACAAAATGACAATGAAATACATGGATTGGCTTGAACATACCCTTACCGTTTTGAATAGTGAAGTGCCGTTTTGTCTGCATTCTTAGGCTGAAACCTGCAATCGGACAAAACCGTATTTTCGGCACTTCCGTTTTTCGGAAGTGCTTTTTTACTTTTTGAGGAGTGATTATTATGCGGATATGTATCTGTGATGACGACAGAAGTCAGCACGGTATCATAAAAAAATACATTGAGGAATTTTCCGTTCTTGCGGATAATTCCGAAATTGTTTCAAAATTCAGCGGCAAAGAGCTTATCAACGACTGTACCGGGGGCATAAGCTATGACATTCTTTTTATGGATGTGCGGCTCGGCACCATGAACGGTCTGGAGGTTGCGGAAACGGTACGGCGGTTTAATCCCAACACCATTATCATATTTATATCCAACCATCCGGATTATGTTTTTGATGCGTTCAGCGTTGAGGCTCTGCATTTTATGGTCAAGCCCATAACCGAGCTTGAATTCAGGCGGGTATTTATTCGTGCCGTAAGCAAATATAACTCGCTTCATTCTTTTCTGCCATCACGGTTTTTGAGTGACAGAGCGGTTATCTGCATCAATCATATACTGTACTGCGAGGGCTATAACCGCCATGTCATGATTTATACAGATAACGGTAAGTATGAAAGCGTTGCCAAGCTCAGCGATATATATGAAATGCTTTCCACCCACGGATTTGTGCAGACACATCAGGGCTTTATTGTGAATATGAGCCGGATTCGCCGTTTTGATAAGGAAAGTGTCACCCTGCATAACGGCACGGCGGTGCCCATCAGCCAGCGCAAAAGAACGCAGGCGCTCAAAGCATTTGACGATTACCTGAAGGGAGTGCTTTGGTGATGAAGGAAGCCGCCACCGCTTTATCGGGCATGTTTGAAATATTTATTGCGTATATGTTGTTCTGCAAATTCGGGAAGGTAAAATATAAAAAATCTGTCAGTATTCCCGTAATAATTGCAGCTATGCTTCTGGAAGGTGTAATGACTTTTATTTTCAGCATGACGCCTTATATGTCTCTGTTCTATTTCACTTCTGTGTTCCTGATAACGCTGATTTTTGATTTCGGATTTTTGAAAAAACTGCTTTTATGCTTATTGTTTCTCGCCATAAGCATCGCAGCAGAAACCGTTGGTATCTATGGTGTTTGTACCGTTTCGGGCGTCTCCATAGACGAAACGAAATCCAACATTCAGCTGAATACGCTTTCGCTTATTATTTCGCTTTTTCTCACCTTGCTGTTTGAACAAATGATTCGAAGCGGAAAAAACCGAAAAACAAAGCTTCCTCCAGTCTTTGTAATCGGTATATCCGCACTGCCTGCGGCAAG
>JAZRWZ010000020.1:0-1881 GCA_045599985.1 Acutalibacteraceae bacterium
GTCATTATAGTATATAGAATGAAAAAAATCAATTTTAAAACTTAAAATAAATGCGAAATAATAGCATGCTCTGCTATTTTTTGTATGTTATTTAACATTTTTGGTATCAGATTAGCATTTTGCATCTTCTCAATAATGTAACCATAAAAAGACCGGTAAAGATCAGAATAATAAATCCGCTGTGCAAAGAATTTACACAACGGATTCAAGAAAATCAAATCTTTTTTTGTGGTTAAAATCAAAGCTTGTTTCCTACGGTGTAACCCTCGTAAACGGCATTGGGGATGATGCCGCCGCCGTTGGAATCACCAATGTTGTAAATCTCCGCAATATCATCCTTCAATGAATCGTAGAGGGAAGAATCGGGCTTGTCACCGATGGCAAGCACCACCGTGTCGGCAATAACGCTGTTTTCTTTGCCCGATTTATCGGTATATACAACACTGTCGGGAGTGATTTTCTGAACTCGGCATTCGGTAAGAAGGTTGACCTTTGCCCCTTTCAGGTGACCGAGCAATACAGTCTGTGCGGTTTTGCCGGTATTGGCGGCAAGGGTGCTCTGCATCTCAATAACGGTAACCTTTTTGCCTTTGGCTGCAAGGTATTCTGCTGTTTCACACCCGATGGAACCGCCGCCAATAACAACGGTGTTTTTGCCTGCGGGTGCGCCCGAAAGAATATCTCTTGCGTTCACCGCTCTTTCCGAGCCCTCAATTTTCAAAGTGGCGGGCTGCACACCGGTAGCGCATACCACGGCATCGGGCTTCATGTTCAGTATTTCATCCTTCGTTACCCGGTGGTTCAGTTGAAGCTTTACACCGGTGAGTTCAATCTGGCGCTCAAGATAGGGCTTCATCAGACCAAGATGCTGCTTATAAGGGGGAATGCAGGCAAGATTCATCTGCCCGCCTACTTCATTGGCTGCTTCATAAAGGGTAACGTTATGCCCTCTTTTTGCGGCAATTCTTGCAGCCTCAACACCGGCTACACCGGCGCCGATAACAACTACATTCTTTTTGGTTTCGGCAGGTGTGATGGTGTAATCATTGTCGCCCCTTGCCAGCACGGCATTGCCGGAGCAGATTGCTCTGCCGCCATGCTGAAGCTGATGGTCAATGCAGTGCCCGCAGCCGATACACGGGCGAATTTCATCTTCTCTTCCCTCGGCAATTAGATTCACAAGATCCGGTTGGGCAAGAAGGCCGTGACCGATGAATATCATTTCGCACTTACCCTTGGCAAGGGCTTTTTCCGATACCACGGGGTTCTGCGCTCTGCCGCCTCCGATAAGGGGGATTTTATTCTTTTTGCCCGTCATCAGGAATATGCCGGCTTTGAGCACCTGACAAAGAGCAACAGCCATGCAGTCGGAATAAGCAGATTCGGGTTTTTCGTGTTTCCCGGCCTCGGTTGACCACTTGCCTGCAAGCACCTCTATGGCATCCACACCTTCGTCCTGAAAACGCTTGGCGTAGTAGATGCCGTCGGGGATGGAGATGCCGCCGTCGGGGCCCTGCTCAACAACGGGAAGTTTGATGATAATTGCAAAATCATTGCCGCAGAGTTCACGGATTCTGCGCACAATATTCAGATGAAAACGCATTCTGTTTTTGCGGCTTCCGCCGTATTCATCCGTGCGGATATTCGCCTTTTTGGAAAGGAACTGTTGGCCGAGATAGTAGCCTACAGAATGGATTTCAACGCCGTCAAAACCGGCTTTTTTTGCTCTGAGTGCAGCCTGAGCGTATTTCTCCTCAATCTTTTTGATTTCGGGAACGGTAAGGGCTCTCGGCGTTTCGTTTTCAAGGCCCATCATGTAGGAGTAGGGCATGGCAACAGCGCTGGGACCCACCGGCTGTGCGCCGATGATGGCGCGCCTTG
>JAZRWZ010000021.1:0-7338 GCA_045599985.1 Acutalibacteraceae bacterium
GACACCGCCGGTGACACTGCGGGCAACGCCCCCTTCCGCCTCTCCGTAACCGTAAACGGCAGCACCGCCACCCGGCGCGGCTTTTGCTGGTACACCCCGAGCCAATGCGGCAGCGAGGTCAGGCTTTACACCCTGCCCGACCGCACCGAGGCGCAGGTGACCGCCGTTACCGAGGAGTGCGAATGGGAAGGCAGCTATATGCACAAGGTCACCGTTTCCGGCCTGCAGCCCGGCACCGCCTATGCCTACACTGTGGGTGACGGCACCACATGGAGTGAGGAAGGCACCTTCACCACCGATAACGGTGATGACGAACTGAATTTCATTGCCATTGCCGATGTTCAGGCAGGTTCTCTCGACAACTTCAAAAAGGGTGCCGACACCCTCACCGCCGGCCTTCGTACTATGCCCGATGCCGATTTTGTGGCAAATCTGGGTGACTTCACCAACGACTCCGACACCGAGCAGTGGAATTACTACGACACCGCCTTCGGCGAACTGAACCGCACATATACATTGGCTCCCATCACAGGCAACCACGACGGCTTCGGCGTTTCAAACTGGTTCAACAATATGTTCTGTCTGGATACCTCCGAAAGCGTGGAAACCAGGGACGGTGTCAACTACTCCTTCGATTATTCCAACGCCCACTTCGCCGTGCTCAATACCAACGATATTATCTCCGTTTCTCTCTCACAGCTCCAATGGCTGAAGAACGACATGAACAGCACCGATAAGGATTGGAAAATCGTTCTCATGCACAAATCCCCCTTCACCCTGGGCAAGGACGGCAAATGGCCCGATGCCCTGTACCTGCAGCGCTCACTGGCAGCGGTTTGCGACATGTGTGATGTGGATTTGGTCATCAGCGGCCACGACCACATGTACCTTCGCACCAAGCCTCTCAAGGGTGACCGTGTTTCCGAGGGCGGCACCACCTATGTGCTCGCCGGCACCGCAGGCTCTAAGCGCTACGAAATCCGCCGTTTCCTGAAGGGCTATTTCCTGACCACCGATAAAATCGCCATGCTCAACGTGCAGAAGAGCGGCTACGGCAACTACTGGAACGGCACCGACTGGAGCTCCACCCGGGACACCAACATCGGCGGCTGCTTCAACACCGTATCCATCAAGGGCGGCACGCTGACTTTCAACTCCTACATTCTTCAGGATTTGGAGCGGGACGAAAACGGCGATGCCCTGCCCGGTCAGGATTGGGTCATCAGCAATACCGATACCTATTCCGTCACCAAGGAAACCGGCAAAAATAAAATCACCTTTACCGGCGACAACACCACTTCACAGGCCGAATACATTCTGGGTGCCGTGCCCTCCTTCCTTTGCCTGGCCTGCTACACCTTCGGCGAGTGGCTGCCCAAATTCTTTGCCATGCTTCCCCTGCTGATTTATGTTTATATCACTGAAGACACATTCTGATTCCGAATTTTTTGCGCCCCAATAATTTGAGAAAGACGGTGTTATTATGGCAGAACCCGTAAAATTTTATCTGGTAACCGATACTCATTTTCGCCCCAACAACATGTGCGACCAATGTCAGGATTACTACGATTATATGCGCTTTGAGCAGATGACCCTTGCGGAAAATGAGGCCGTGCTGAAAGCGACCTTTGATCAGATTGCCGCCGATAAAGAAACGAATATCGTCATCATTCCCGGTGACCTTACCAAAAACGGCGAGCGCGACAGCCATATTGCGTTTATCAGATACCTGAATGAATTGAAGGCGGCGGGCAAAAAGATTTATCTTATCACCGCCCGCCACGATTTCAACGACCACGCCACGGCCTTTATCGACGGCCACAAGGTGGATGTTGCGGGTGCCACCAAAGAAGAACTTGCCGTTCTCTACAAAGATTTCGGCTTTGACGACGCCATTGCCCGTGACCCGGAATCCTTCAGCTATGTGGCACAGATTGCCCCCGGCATCCGCATGCTTGCCATTGATTCCGACGGCGAGTTGATTATTGATGACGGCGTGGGCAAAAAAGGCTATGTCAATGACCACATCAAAAACTGGATTGTGGAGCAGGCACAAGCCGCCAAAGAGGCGGGCGATGCCATGTTTGCCATTTGCCACTACCCCATTCTGCCCTGCTCCCCCTTCTTTGAACTGGTTGGCGATGCCCAGCTGAGAAACTGGAAGGAGGTGGCCGACCTGCTGGCCGACAACGGCATTCAGTTTGCCCTGACGGGGCACATGCACATCCAAAGCGCCAACAAGCGCGTTTCCCCCGCAGGCAACGTGTTCTGGGATGTGTGCACCTCCGCTTTGGTCGGCAACCCCACCATGTACCGCAAGGTGACCTTTGACGGTAAAAAGGCCGAGATAGAATCCATCACCATTCCCGATTTTGACTGGGATCTGGGCGGCGTTTCCAAGAAGGAATACTTCGACAACCGCTTTGTGCAGTGCCGCGTTATCAACCGCCTTGACCGTGACCTTTCCAAGGGCAAGGGCATCAAGAAGGCAGGCCTCGGCATTGCCAAAAAGATTGTTCACTCCGCCACTTTGGGTGGTGTGGGCCGTCTGCTTTTTATCTCCACCGACCCGTCCCTCAAAAAGAAGAAATTTCTGGATTTCGCCTGTGACATCGCCCTGAATATTTTTGCCGGTGACGAGCCCTATGTGAAGGGCACCAAGGAATATGAGTGGATGGATAAGGTGCTGAGCCGGTTGGGCTTTGTACTCAAAAAAGCGGAGCCCAAGCTGCAAAGCAAAATGCCGGATATCGACATTCATAAGATGGCTCTGGAGAGCATCGGCAACACCCACGATTACTCCGACAACAACCTCACCATCGAGCTGTAATACTCCTCAACAAAACACAAAAGCGATGCTTCCTGCCTTGCGGTAAGGAGCATCGCTTTTCCTTATTGTGATATCCGTTTTTATTTTTTGTTCTTTTTCTCGTCCCCGGACAAGAAGTCTTTCACAACAGGCCTGTAGAACCGCCACAAATCCGGCAGGCGTTTTGCCCCCACGGGATTCCACGCCTCCTCGGGAGCGGGCGTGATGCCGAGTTTTTGCAGCGAATCGGTAAAAATAACAAAGCGGCGTTCAAAATCCGGCTCATTCTTGTTTTTCGCCCGTGTCCACCCGGTTTCCGCCACGGCGGCAAAACGGGGAAATGCCATGTAACAGAATCGGTCAAAATCCCGCACATATTCCGTCCACAGCGGGGTTTCCACGCCCACAATGCTGCGGCGGCCGATATCGTTGAGTCCCTTTATCAGCGGGTCAAAATCATAAGTCTTTTTCAGCGGGGTCATGGCATAGGGGTAATCCACATAGTAGTGGTAAAAATCGCTCATAATCACCTGACCGCCCCGGTTGGCATAGCTGAGGGTCAGGGGCAAATCGTGCATCCAGTACTGCACACGCACATCGCAGAGTTTGCCGCCCTTAAGGCTCTCATTCCACACCACCGTCTTTTTACCCTTGGCGGCCAGATATTTGCGCACCCGGTCGGTAAACCAGCTTTGCAGCTCCTCCTCATCCTTCAGCCCCAGTTCCCGCATACGCTTCTGACAGTCGGGGCACTCCTTCCACCGCTTTTTCGGTGCTTCGTCCCCGCCGATGTGAAAATAGGGGGCAGGGAACAAGGCGGTCAGCTCATCCAGAATGCGGAACACGGCACGGAAGGCATCCTCCTTGCCCGCGCACAGAATATCGGGGAATATGCCTTGCTTCACAACCACCTCAATATCCTCCCCTTTGCAGGATAAGGCGGGGTAAGCGTGAAGCAGAGCACTCATGTGGCCGGGCATATCGATTTCGGGCACCACATCAATAAACCGGCTTGCCGCGTAATCCACGATTTCTTTGATTTCGGCCTTGGTAAACCAACCGCCGTAGGGGGTGTCGTCATTCTCATCCCCGAAGCGGGAGGCCTTGCGCACGGCGGCCTCGCTCATCAGGCGGGGCAAGGCGTCAATCTGAACGCGCCAGCCCTGATCGTCGGAGAGGTGCCAGTGCATGGTATTCATTTTTAACGCCGCCATGGCATCAATCACCTTTTTGGTATTCTCAATGCTCACCATGTGGCGCACGGTATCCACCATAAAACCCCGGTAGGAAAAAGCGGGAGCATCCTCAATAATCACGCAGGGGAAGGACGGGGCCGCAGCCAGCTGCTCCAGCGTTTTCCGCCCGTAAAAAAGCCCTCTCCGGGTGGCAGCGGTAATCACGGCGGCGTTATCCCGAACCATCAGGCGGTAAGCTTCATCCCCCATGGAGTCGGGAATCAGCCGCCCCTCCACGGCCGCCATCACCTTGGCGGATTCAGCCGTGCCGTTGAGGTAGGTCACCCGGTTGGGGTAAGGTATCACATTGAGCCGTTCCATAGTCATTCTCCTTTTTGGCAAAAGGGCCGTTTATTCCGCTTCCATTATACGCCGTTTTTTCGCCGCAGTAAAGTTGCATATTGACAATGCAGGCAATTTTTTCTATCATATAGTCAACAAAAACCAAAGGAGGTACTCCCATGAGTAAAGTTATTGCCCTTATCGCCGCTGTTGTGGCGGTTATCGCCGTGGTATTCGGTATCTTCAGCTTCAAAAACAAGAAGGAACCCGAGCCCGCCATCACCACCGAACAGACCGAAAATGCAGAAAATGCGGAAAGCGGCTCCGTTGCCGGCGGCTGGACAATCAAGGAAGCAGCCGACATCACTCTGCCCGGGGATGCGGATGCCGCATTCAAAAAAGCCCTGAACGGCCTTACCGGTGCCAACTACAAGCCCATCGCTCTGTTGGGCACTCAGGTAGTGGCGGGCCGGAACTATGCCGTGCTGTGCGAGGCCACCACCGTCACCCCCAACCCCGTAAGCAGCCTGAAAGTTTTGATTATCTATGAGGCCCTTGACGGCAGCGTACAAATCACCCATGTTTCCGACTTCAACATCGGGGATTACAACAACGGCACCGTGGATAGCGCCGTCAGTGCCGTGCCCACCGCCGGCGGCTGGACCGTGAATCAGGAAGCGGGCATTTCCTGGGCAGATGAATCCGCATCCAAGGCTTTTACCGATTTCAATGCCACCCTCGATTCCGGCGTTACCCTGTTCCCCGTGGCGGCTCTGGGCACTCAGGTGGTGGCAGGCACCAACACCGCTTATCTTGTGCGCATGACCGACAACAGCGGAAATGCCGCATGGCGGGTAGCCATTGTGTATACCGACCTTGGCGGTCAGTCCTCCGTCATCGCCGCCGCTCCCCTGAACATCGGCGATTTCAACAAATAAGAATCTGTCACTTGCAAAAACTCCCGCTGATTTTCAGTGGGAGTTTTCTTGTTATTGTGACAAAAAACTTATCGTGACAAAAACGGGCTGCATCCCCGAAAGAATGCAACCCGTGAGCAATGCGTCTATTCTTCTTCTTTTTTGGCTTTCTTCTCGTCATTCTTGAAGAAACGGCGTTCTTTATCTTTATCCTCATCCTCGTCGCCGTCACCGTTTTCCTCGGTTACGGGGATGATTTCCACCTTTACCTTGCCGATGCGGCGGTCTTCCACATTCAGCACGGTAAAGTGCAGGTTTTTGTAGAAGGTTTCGGTCTGCTTCCCCTCCTCGGGCAAATCCCCGAGCAGGCTGATGATGAAGCCGCCCAGCGTGTCGTAATCGCCCTCGGGCAGGGTAACACCCACCAGTTCATCCACCTCGTCCAAATCGGTGATGCCGTCAATGGTGAAGGTGTTGTCATCAATTTTGGCAATTTCTTCGTCCTCGTCGTCGTATTCATCCTGAATATTGCCGACGATGGATTCCACCAGATCTTCCAGTGTAACGATGCCGGCGGTGCCGCCGTATTCATCCACCACAATGGCAAACTGGGTGTGGCTCTCGGTCATCTGCTTGAACAAATCGCCGCAGGCCTTGGTTTCGGGCACATAGATGGGCTTGCGCATCACACCGCGGATGGTGACGCTGCCGGGCACATCCCGCCCCACATATTTTAACAAATCCTTGATATAGACAATGCCGATGATGTTATCCTGATCTTCCTCAAACACGGGAATGCGGGAGTAGCCTTCCTCAATGGCAAGGGTCACAACCTCCATTACCGGTTTGGAAACCTCGATGGCCGACATATCGGTGCGGTGGGTCATGATGTCGCCCACATCCATGTCGTCAAACTCAAACACGTTATCGATCATCTCTTTTTGCGTAACCTCGATAACGCCTTTTTCTTCGCCCACATCCACCATCATGCGGATTTCTTCCTCGGTCACCTGCTCCTCATCGGCATTGGGGTCAAAGCCGAACAGCCGCACCACCGCGTTGGTGGAGAAGGAGAGGATTTTGACAAAAGGCTTGGTGACCTTGGCGGTAAACAGCAGAACCGGCACCACCGTGAAGGAGATTTTTTCGGGCTTTTGCATGGCAATGCGCTTGGGGGCCAGCTCGCCGAGCACCAGTGAAAAGTAGGATGTGAGAATGGTGATAACCACCACGCAGATTACCTGCAGCACACCCGAGGGAATCACATCGGTCACATACGGGTCAAGCTTTGTCACCAGCAAATCGGCAAAGCTGTCGGAGGCCGAGGCGGAGGTCAGGAACCCCGCAAGGGTCACGCCGATTTGAATGGTGGAGAGGAAGTTTGAGGAATTTTCGGTGAGTTTCATTACCTGCCGTGCTTTCTTATTCCCCTCCTCCGCCATACGCTGGATTTTGGTATCGTTCAGGGAGATAACCGCAATCTCGCTCATGGCAAAAAAGGCGTTGATGAGAATCAGCACAAACAGTAAGAGAAGCTTTAACAGAATACTCGCAGGTCCGGGGTCATCCATAATTCGGGACTTGCTCCTTTCAAAATATATTTGGGATTTATGTTAGCAGAATATAGTTTTTTTGTCAAGGGTCATGGCCGTTCTCCGGTTCACCCTGCCCCCTTCATCGAACATTATACAAATAAAAGCCGAAAATCGCCCCCATTTTGGATGATTTTTCGATTTACAAACGCAGTAAATGGTGTTAATATTACAGGTGGTATGTTTTACCCATTCCCATCGTAAATAAATTAGGAGGAAAAATAAATGGCAAGAAAACAAAAGACCATGGACGGTAACAACGCCGCCGCATATGTTTCTTATGCGTTTACGGAAGTTGCCGGCATCTACCCCATCACACCGTCCTCCCCCATGGCGGACTTTGTCGATCAGTGGTCCGCATCCGGACTGAAGAACATCTTCGGCACCACCGTTAAGGTTGCGGAGATGCAGTCTGAGGCGGGCGCCTCCGGCACCGTCCACGGCTCCCTCGGCGCCGGCGCTCTGACTACGACCTATACCGCTTCTCAGGGTCTTCTGCTGAT
>JAZRWZ010000022.1:0-7581 GCA_045599985.1 Acutalibacteraceae bacterium
AGCTCATCAGCTCCGGCATACAGATAGGCGCCCGGGAAAGCCGCATGATTGAAGGCCTGCACACCCTCACCTGCGCCGAAATCATGGCCTGCACCAAGTTTGAGGACGGCATAGCCGCCTGCAATTACGATATTGATATTCATTCCCCCGACGGCACGGGCACCAGCCACTATTACTTCCCCGACGGGCAGTATTACACCGTGCCCTACCGCAGTCTGGTGCCGCAGGGCGCGAGCAATCTGCTGGTGGCAGGGCGCTGTGTGGGCTGTGACCATGAGGCGCAGGCATCCCTGCGCATTATGCCCGTGTGCTGCACATTGGGCGAGGCCGCCGGCACCGCCGCCGCCATGGCCTGTACCGCCGGTATCACCGTGGATAAGGTGGATACAGCTGCCCTTCGTGACACCCTGCGCAGCAGAGGCTGTGTGGTGGATTAAGGGGGAGATGCCATGGAGGATTTACGCTACCTGACCGATTCCTATGACAGAGGCATTGCCCGTATCCGTCAAATCAATGCCCCTCTGAATTTTATATTTATTACCGATTGCCACAACCGCATGAATCAGTATGATGCGGATTTTACCGCCTCCCGGCCCGAGGCAAAAAAGTACGAGCTGGCGGCGGACCACATCCGCTCCATGCGGTATATCATTGACCGCTGCCCCATTGATTTTGCGGTTTGCGGCGGTGATGTGGGTGACGATTACCATCCCGATGCTGCCGTATACAAGGCCTCCGTCAGGGAGGTTTACGATGCTCTGTATGCGCTGAATATTCCGGTTTACGGCATGGTGGGGAACCACGACGACGGGTTGGGCAACTGCCATGACAGAGGCTATGACTGCCACGCCCACGCCATTCTGCCCGGGGAGATGCACGACATCTGTATGCGCTTTAATCCCACCCCGGAGAACTACTATTATGCGGATGTGAACCCGGAATACCGCTTTGTGTTTCTGAACTCCTCCGATTTGCCCTATCAATACAACGCGGACGGCAGCTACCCCTTCGGCTGGCGTTTGGAAATCAGCACCCGGCAGGCCGATTGGTTTGAGGAGGCGGTGAAAACCCGGCGCAAGGTGATAGTGTTCTCCCATGCTCCCGTTCACAATGCGGGCATCTTCGGCACCGAGGGCCTGCCTTGGGGCGTGAAGCCTTATGACGATACCCTGAATGCGCCCCGTATTCGTTACATCATGAATACGCACCCCAATGTGCTGTTCAATATCTGCGGCCATGTGCATTATGACAACGCGGTCAATCAGGGCAGTTATGTCACCGTTACCACCCTTTGCTCTCTGGTGCAGGAGTGGTGCCCGGAATGCCCCGGGCGGGTACTGGGCACGCCCTCCGAAACCGCCTTTGATGTGTTTTCCATTAAGGATAAAACCATGTATATCACCCGTTTCGGTGCCGGGCATGACCGCACGGTGGCATTCCCTTACACCCCGGATGAAACCGAAACACCGTGAGGAGGAAATGACAATGGAGATTCTTTATAAAAGCGTTGTAACGGGCCCGGTGCGGAACCTGTTTGCCTACGCCGGCTGGCCCACCGTGTGCGCCGATGAAAACGATGTGCTGTACGCGGTTTGCTCCGGCCACCGCATGGAGCATGTGTGCCCCTTCGGCAAAACCCTGCTGTACAAAAGCCGCAGCAAGGGAAAAAGCTGGTCCTCGCCCGTGATTGCGGATGATTCTTATCTGGATGACAGGGATGCGGGCATCCTGTACCTTGGCGGGGGCAAAATGCTGCTGACCAATTTCAGGCACCCTGCGGAGGTTTACGAAAAGTATTACAAGGACTGGATTGCGGAGGCGGCAGGGGATTTGGGCCTTGCCATGATGAATCTGACCGCCGGGCTGGATGAGGAGTCAAAAAAAGGCGGTTCCTTCCTTAAAGTGTCCTGCGATTACGGCGAAACCTGGGGGGAGGAAATGCGGGTTCCCGTAAACTGCCCCCACGGCCCGGTGCTGCTCCGCAACGGCGATATTCTGTATGTGGGCAAGGAGATGTATTCCTACGGCGCCGAGGAGCCGGATACCATCAACGCCTATCTCTCAAAGCCCGATGCCATTGCCTTTAAGAAAATCGGGAGCTGCCCCAGACCCCGGGATTACGGGTGGGAGAAATTCCACGAGCCCCACTGTGTGCAGCTGAAGGACGGCACGCTGCTGGCCATGTACCGTGCCCAGATTGATAAAAACGGCGATAACTTCACCATCTATCAGACCCGTTCCCTTGATAACGGTGTCACCTGGTCGGAGCCGGAGGCCACGGGCATCTGCGGGTCGCCCCCCCATCTGCTCCGCCTGCGGGACGGCAGGGTGATTCTGTCCTACGCCCGCCGCATGGAGCCCTTCGGCATTTATGCCCGGGTGATTTCGGAGGACGGCATCATAGGTGACCGGGAGATTCTGATTGACGGGGCAGAGGATTCGGATATCGGTTACCCCGCCACGGCGGAGCTGTCGGACGGCACACTGGTGACCGTTGCCTACAAAAGAGAAATCAGCGACCGCTACACCTCCATTGTGTCGGTCGCATGGCGTCTGTAATACCAAAACCGTGTAGGGTTTTGTAATAGAGAAAATAAAAAACGGTTCAAGCAAGAAAGGAGCGGAAATCCCATGCAAGTGATTCGTATCATCGTTTCTGTGTTCCTTGCCGTGGAGATGGCAGTCGGTTCCCTGTTCACGGGGAGCATCCCCAAAAAGGCGGAAATGCCCGCCATGAAAACCGGTGAATACACCCGGTATGTGAACCCCTTTATCGGCACAGGCGGTATTCCGTGGGTAAGTGCCATGCTCAGCCCCGCCGCAACGGTGCCCTTCGGCTGTGTGCGCCTGGGCCCCGATACCTGCGTGGCAGGGGGTATCTTCCTGTTTAAAACCAACACCTCCGGCTATTACTATGAGCACCGCCACCTGCGCGGGTTCAGCTTCGGCCGCCTTTCCGGCACGGGTATTTACGATTACGGTATGTTCCGTGTTACCCCCTTCCTTGGCAGCAAAAAGCCCGCGTCACTGGCTTTTTCACACCGTGACGAGGAGGCAAGCCCCGGCTACTACGCCGTTTATCTGCCAACCGCTGCCGCCATGGCGGAGATGACCGCCACCGCCCACACGGGCTATCAGCGCTTTACCTTTAGTACCCAGAAGGATGCCAAGCTGTATGTGGATGCTGCCTCCTTCATCGGTGACAGCAACGTGCAGGAGGCTGTAATCAATGTGGATGAGGCCAACCGTGTTATTACGGGCAAGGCCAACATCAACGGCGGATTCTCAAGCCGTTTCGGCGGTATGTGGGTCTATTTTTACGGCGAGTTTGACGCGCCCCTTGCCGCCTGCGAAAAGGATGGCGACACCGGCGTGGTGCTGAACTTCGGCAATGTGAAGGATAAACCCGTTACCCTGCGGGCAGGCATCAGCTTTGTCAGCGAGGAGAATGCAAAGGAGAACCTGATTGCCGAGGCGGGCAGCGATGATTTTGACACCGTTCGCCAAAAGGCGGATGAGGTTTGGAACGGGGAGCTTGGCAAAATCCGCACGGATGCCGATGAGGAAACCAAGCAGATTTTCTACACCTCCCTCTACCACACCATGATTATGCCCACCGATTTTACGGATGAGGACGGCTCCTATGTGGGCTTTGATAAAGAGGTGCACACGGCGGAGGGCTACACCTACCGCACGGATATGTCATTGTGGGATACCGCCCGTGACGTGAACGCCCTTTACTGCCTTATCGAAAAGGAAGTGCAGAGCGATTGCCTGCAAAGTCTGATGAACATGGCGGAGCAGGGGGGCGTGCTTCCCCGCTGGCCCATGGGTGAGGGCTACACCGGCAGTATGCTGGGCAACCCCGCCAACCTTGTGTTTACCGAAAGCTACCTGAAGGGCTTTGATATGGATGCGGAAAAGGTGCTTGAATACATGCGCAAATCCACCGAAACAAGCGATGCCCGTGAGGTGAGAGAATTAGCCGATTTGTATGAGGAATACGGCTATGTGCCCGAGGACCTGGCAAGGGAACGGGGCCGCAGCATCTCCGTTTCCCGCACCGTAGAGTATTCCTGGGCCGATGCCGCCGTGGCCGTGCTGGCCGAGGCATTGGGCAAGGATGACGTGGCGGCAGCCTACAAAGAAAGAGCGGCCCGCTACAAGAATGTGTGGAACCCCGAAACCAAATATTTCCAGGCCCGCAACGCAGACGGCAGCTGGGGTGTTCTCAGGCCCAACATGACGGCATTTTATGATGATATACTGGGCTTCCGGTATTCCAAAGCTTACTGCGAGGGCAGTGCCCGCCAGTGGCGTTGGGGTGCCATTCACGATGTGGACGGCATGATAGAGCTTTTCGGCTCCGAAGAATATTTTGTCAGCGAGCTGGAGGAATTCATGAAGGATGCCTCCCTGAGCCGTGCCGCCCTGAACCCCGGCGCCGGTTACTGGCCGGGTAATCAGCACGACCTTCACACCCCCTACCTGTTTGTGAACGCAAACAGACCCGACCTGACACAAAAGTGGGTGCGCTGGACTTTGAATAACCGGTTCAGCACCGATGTGGACGGTCTGGACGGCAACGATGACGGCGGCACTCTGAGCGCCTGGTACGTGTTCTCCGCCCTCGGTTTTTACCCGGTGGCGGGCTCCGATAATTACTGGGTGGGCTCCCCCTGCATCAACAGCGCCCAACTGGACCTGGGCGGCGGCAAAACCCTTACCGTTACCGTGAACAATCAGGGCAGCAAGAATATCTATGTAAAATCGGTTACCCTCAACGGCAAGCCTCTGACGGATTTCACCTTTACCCACGACATGATTGCCGAGGGCGGCGAAATGGTGTTCACCATGTCGGATAAAGCGTGACTTGCGAATCATAAAGAAATTCTTCCCGAATAAACAGGGCTTTCCATAAAAAGAAGCGGTGTTTCGCCTCAACCAACTTCGGTTGACCGGCAAAACACCGCTTTTCTGTTTTTCATTGCTCCCCGGAGAGAGCAGCTTCACTAAAAGGATTCATTAAAAGGATTCATTAAAAGTGACCGCCGCGGATTTTTACGGTGATGGCGTCACCCTTCAGGTAAACATAACCCAAAAATTCCACAATGGCATAGGGGATGCGCTTTAAGAATACCATGAAGGCGGAGGGGGTGTTGTCCCTGGTTTTCTCGATGGTGATGCTGTCAAGCAGTTCGCTGTTGTCACCGCGGAAGGTCTTCACGGCCATGGTGTCGCCGCTGAATTCCAGCGTGGTGTAGGTGGTTACGTCGCCCTCCTTGAAGGTATAGGCGGAGAACAGGTTGTCGGAGGCGCCGTTCTGGTCACAGAAGGCGTTGGAGTTCAGGTAAACAATACCGTTGGGGTTTTTGTAGGTTTTGCCGCTTTCGGCCTTGCCCACAATCAGGCCTCTCTTGATGAAATCGGAGCGGCCCTGCAGGTGGCTGTGGCCGGTCAGCACCAGATCCACACCGTACATGTCAAAAATGGGCTGGAACACGGCGTTGAGCAGAATGGTGGTTTCGGGGTCAAGGGGGGAGTAGCCCGCACCGTAAAGGGCCTGATGCATGGTGGCAACCTTCCACTTCACATCGGGGTTGGCGGCAACGGCCTCGGCAGCCATGGCACGGTGGTCGGCGGCGCTGGCGGAGGTGGCATCAAATACCAGATACAGCACATCGCCGTAGCGGAACCAGAAATCGCGGTCAAGGCCCTCAAAGTATTTGCCGAAATACTCGTTGGGCATGCTGGTGTAGTAGTTGTAGGTCATGCCCTTTTTGTCGTGGTTGCCTATGGCAAGGGCCATGGGCAGGGAGGGCACATAGGTGGGCATCATAAGGGTTTGCCACTCATCGGCGCTTTTGCCGGTGGAGGTGTTATCCCCGGGGCTGAGCAGGAAGGAGATGTCGGGGTTTTCGGTCAGCGCCTCGTCCAGCACGCTTTGCCACACATAGCCTATGCGGGACTGCTCCTCGGGGTTATCGGTGGTCTGGCCGCCAATCTGAATATCGCCAACGACCATCATCTTGTAGCTGTCAAAGCCCTTGGATTCGTATTTGGCGGGCTCGCTCCAGCCTTTTTCACTGTGATAGGTGTAGAAATAGGTGGTGTTTTCCTCAATGCCCGTCATGGTAACGCGGCAAACCAGCTGGGTGTCGTTCTCGGCCTCCGTGGTCTCACCGCGGAAGGTCACGGCATCGGTCATGTCGGCGCTTTTGGCCAGCTTCACCTCGGGGAAGGCGGCATCCTTGGCGGCGTGCCAGGTCAGGCGCAGCTCGGTCTGGTCACTGCCCACGCACAGCAGGGGCAGGGTGTTTTCGTTAACAAGGCTGTCATAGCGGGCCTGCCAGGCATCCTGCGTCAGGGGCATGCTGTCAAAGGCATAGCCGGGCAGCAGGCAGACCTGCAAGCCCAGAATAACGGTCAGGAGCAGGGCAAGCACTTTTGCGGTTTTCTTCATAAAAAGACCCTCCTAATAAGTATTATCTTTCATTATATGGAAAATAAAATTGCTGTCAAGGCGAATTACGGGGGCAGATTCCGTATTTTTATGGAATATATACAAAAGCGGAGGGATTTTTACCTTGACCTTTGCCCCGTTCTTCTGTATGATAAAAAGTGGATTTGTATTTTTCACGATGACCGTTAATCAAGAATGACAAAGGAGGAATTGTGTTGTCCAACTGTCCGAAGTGCGGAGCAAAGCTCAGGCTGACAGACATCGACCAGTGCTGCCCCAAGTGCGGCGTAAACATGCGCCTGTACGGATTCGAGGAAGAATTCTATAAAGAGGCAAAAACGGCGGAGCTGTCACAGGCGGGCTACTCCTGCAAAATCCGCCGCTTCAAAATGGCTTTAATCGGCACCAAGCTCACCATAGCAAGGCTTTGTGTGATGATATTGCCTTTGGCGGCCCTTCTGATTCCTGCGGCGAATGCGCTCATTTCCCTGCCTCTTAAGGAGGCTGCCCTGCCCATCAGCGCATTGGGGCTGTATAACGCCTTCACGGGCGGGGAATTCAACCTGATTATGTCCTTTGCCTCCGGCGGTACCGAGGCCGCTGCCTTCGGTGCCCTTCGTTTGACCGTATTTTTACTGGCGGCAACGGCGCTGTTTGCTCTGGCTGCCGCGGTAACCTCCCTGCTGTGCTTTGTCAGCATCAAAAAGATGCAAAAGGTCATCTGCACCGTTTCCGCTCTGGGGGCGGTGGTTGCCGCTGCCGCTTTGGTGAGCGTGTTCCTGCTCAAAAGCAAAGCCGCCGGCAGCGTGCTGCTTTCCGTAACCCCCGGCGTGGGGCTGTTTGTTGCCGCTGCCATGTTCGCGGTGGTGTTTGTTATCAATTTCCTTATTGAGAAAAAGGGTATCCCCGTGGAATACAACGAGGGTATGGTGGAACGCAGCGAAATCTGGAAAAAAGTGAAATCCGGTGAAATCAAAATTGATGATTTGCCTTATCCCGTGGTGGAAACCGAGGAGACAAGGAAAATCAAGGCAGAGATTCTTGCCGAGCGCGAAGCCTTCGCAAAATATCAGAATCAGGAAAAGGAGGAGACGGCGGATGAAGAAAAAGTATGATAA
>JAZRWZ010000023.1:0-3341 GCA_045599985.1 Acutalibacteraceae bacterium
ATTTTACTGTTGGCGAATCGAACTATTCATTTATGTAAATCAGTTTTGTGTTTTCGTCCCTGCCGTCAAAAAGCGCTCCGTCCTGCGAATCCGGGTCAAAAACGACGCTCACGTTTTTCATGGTGACCGTCAAAGGCACCCGAGGGCTTGCGGTAACATTGGAGGGTTTCTTCACACCCGTGATTTTCACATTCTCCAGCGTGATATCTTTCAGGTATGCTCCGCTTTGCAGGGGAGCGTTATCCACCTCATACCACATGAAAAATGAGGGGTTCTCGATAACGCAGTTTTTGAATACGATATCGTGGTAAGGCTCCGGGGCAGGGTAACTGCGGCTGGCAAAGTGCAGAAAAACGCCTTCAAGATTATGCCGCCCCTGCTCTTTGGGCAGGGTGTTGCTTTTCTTCCGGACTTCTTCGGTGCCTCTGTTTTGCACCACGGTTTTGCGGTGGGGGAATTCTCCCGGCCCCCACATGCGGCAGTTCTCAATCAGAAACCGGCTGCCGCCTGCCCGAAAAATGTTGCAGGAGGTGTTCAGGTCGCAGTTTCGCACCGTCAGGTTTTCCATATTGATGCCGGCTATACAGTCATCACCCGTGTGAAACCGGCAGTCCTCAATGCGGATGTTTTTGCAGCAGTGCAGGTGAATGGCATCGGAACCGCCGAGGCAGGCAACACGGCTGACCGTGATGTTTTCGCAGTTGTCAATCTGATGCATGAAGTTGCCGCAATCGGCTATGGTGTAACCGCTTAAAGTGATGTTTTTTACATTGGTTATCATAAAGCCGTGAGGACCGCGGAAGCCCTCCTCGCCCTTGGGGTCGGCACAGTCGCTGCCGTTTATCACGGAATCCTTTTCACCGATGACGGCAATATTTTCTCCGCCGTAAACGGAAATGATGGCTCTGCGGTATTCCTGCCACGGGCGAAAATCGTATTGCTCGGGAATCATCTCCATATCCGTGCGAAGGGCAACGCCCTCGGGCACATCAAACACCGCGTAATCCTCGCATCTGTCGGAGCCGATAAGCCGTGCGCCGCTTTCAAGGTAAAGGGTGGTGCCGGACCACATGCGAAGCCCGCCGGTGTAAAAGGCGCCTTTCGGAATGACTACCGTGCCTCCGCTGTCACGGCACAGATCAAATACACGCTGTATGTTTTCGGTTTGCAGTTCCCTGCTGTCTGCTTCCACGCCGAAGGCGGTGAGAATATATCTTTTTTCCATGCTTTTCTCTCCGATGAAATAGAGTTTTCACAGAAGAATAGTACATCCGTTTTTTGACAAAATCAATGAAAAAGAGGGATTATTCCGCTTTTTCCGTGAATGATGTTGCAAGTACCCTTCTCCATGTGTTATATTTATATAAATTTTGAGAATGAGTGCGGCAAAATGATTCCCGGAATCTTTTCGTCGTGCGAGAAATTGAAAATAACTGAGGAGGAAAGAAAAATGGCAGACAGATATCTTATTATCAATGCGGATGATTTCGGCATGTGCAGTGCCTCCGTTGCCGCGGTAACGGACCTTTTCAAAAACGAGAAGAGCGCCCTTACCTCTTCCACCATCATGACTCCCTGCGCCTGGGCCAAGTCGGCCTGCCGCTTCGCAAAGGAAAATCCCCAATTCGCCATCGGCACGCACCTCACTTTCACCAGTGAATGGGGTTCTTACCGCTGGGCCCCCGTTAGCATCGGCAGCAATGCTTCCCTTCGGGATGAGGAGGGCTTCATGTGGCACGAGAGCGTTCAGGTGGAAAAGAATGTTACCCTTGAGGAGGTTGCCGCCGAAATTCGCGCTCAGGTGGAGCGGTGCAAACAATTCGGTCTGAATCCTTCCCATCTGGATAATCACATGGGTTCCCTCTACGGCATAGAAACCGGGCGTTTTGAGCTTCTTTTGCTGACATTGGATATCTGCGCCGAATACGGCCTTCCCTTCCGCCTTCCCCGGTATCTGCCCGCGGAGATGGCAGGCAACACGACTCTTGAAATCAAGGTGGATATGGATACCCTTTCCGGTGCCTACTCTCAGGTTATCGGCTATGCGGATATGAAGGGTGTGGTTCTGCCCGATTACCTGATTCCCAACGAGTGGGACGGCAAGAATCTTGAAACCTATGACCAGTTCAAAGAGTACATCTATGAGCTTTATAAATCCTTCCCCAACGGCGTGACCGAAACCTATATGCACCCGTCCGTGGAATGTGACGAGCTCAAGCGCATCACCGGCAGCTGGCATACCAGAGTGTGGGAATACAAGCTTCTCAGCGACCCTGCCACCAGACAGCACATTGAGGCAAACGGCATCAAACTTATCAATTACCGCGATTTAGCGGCCATGAAAAAATAAACAAACGGAGGGATGAATGTGACTACCTGCCCAAATTGCGGAAGAAAACTTCATCTGAAGGATTGGCGGCCCGAATGCCCGGGCTGCGGCACAAACCTCAACTACTTCAACTCCAACAAGAATCTGTTGGAGGAATCCGAAAAGGCAGAGGCGGAGCACGCCCGCTTTCAGCCCAAAATTGACAGAGCCAAGGCGGCATATGCAGGCTCCAAATTTGCGATTATCCGAATCGTGCTTTCCCTGCTCCCCATCGGCGCGCTGTTTTTGCCCCTTTGCAAAAACACGGCAGGGGAGTCGGCCAATGTGCTCAAGCTCTATGAGGTAATCAACGAAGCGGGAATCGGCAACGTGCTGGGAGGGGCTTTTTCAAGCCTTTATAATCTTTCCGCCTGCCTGCTGCTTCTCTCCGCCGTCATGATTATTGTGAGCCTTGTGCTCATCATCATGTCTTTGGGCAAGCACGGCAAAATCAGAGTGCTTATTACCTATGCGCTTATGTTCGCCCTTTCCTGCGCCTCGGTCATCACCTTTGTTATTGCACAGAAAAAGGCACCCGTTCCCTTCTTTGAATCTCCTAACGGCGCTTCCGTAGGCATCGGTGCAATTCTGTATGCTTTGCTCATGCTCGTTCTGCTTTTGTGGAATGTATTTCTGCTCAAAAAAGGCATTCCCGTAAAACACACGCAGTGCCTTGTAGGCGGCATTCCCTCCGACGAATATTTTCGCCTTAAGGCGGAGGGTATCAGCACCGAGGATCTTTACAGAAAAATGCTGGCAGCCCTTACGGAACTTGAATTTGAAAAAGGCATTGATGATGAGGAAGGAGATGAGGCGCAGTGAAAGAAGCGGAAAGACTCAGAAATCTTGAAATAGCCGCCAACGGCACCGATGAAGAGGTTTCACGGCGGCTGGAAAAAATGGTGCGTGTGGACCGCCGCGTTATCTCCCGCAAAGAAACCATCGGTTATATGTTCTTTGACGGCAGCGCCGG
>JAZRWZ010000024.1:0-1789 GCA_045599985.1 Acutalibacteraceae bacterium
CCACACCTTTTCAAGCTGAGAATAGCGCACACCGTCGGGAATAACAAGGGAAAGGTCGTAATAAGTCCCCTGCTGCACGGAGGGCTCCTCAAAGCTGATGGAGGCGGCGGACAGAGCCGTGAAAGCATCCATATTGATTTCAATGCACACCACGGCGGCATTTTTATCAATCTTGGTGCGGTTGGTGGGGTACAGCGTATTCATAACGCCCACTTCCACGCCGTCAATGCTGATGGAGGCGGTATTCTTGGGGTGCTGCCAGTTGTGGCGCACGGCGATTTTCTCGTAGCTGACGGGCTTCTGCTTGATGAATGCAGCAAGGCAGTTCACGATTTCAACACCCTTGAGATACACGGTTTTTTCATCCAGCACCTTGCTGTAAAGCACGGCACCCAGATGCTTTTCTTCCACGCATCTGCCGTTTTCATCCACACCGTTGACCACGCGGCCGATTTCAAACACACCGTAGGTATCGGCATAATCCTTGTTTTCGCTCACGGCGGCCAGCATGGTGGGAATCATGGAGTTGCGCAGGGTGCTGTTATCGGGATTTTCGATGTTGATAACCTTGACATTATCCTCCACATCAATGCCCAGCTTCTTGTATTTCTTACCGTCACACCAGACGTAGGAATGAACCTCGCTGAAGGAATACTTCTTAACAAGGATATCCTTCACCTCATAGTCCTCATTCTTGCCCTTGGCAATGCGCACGGGCTTCAGGGGGCTGCGGGTGGTGGAAATCATGAAGTTATCGTAGCCGTAAATACGGGTGATTTCCTCAATGATATCGGCCTTCATGGTAACATCCTTGGTGGCGCGCCATGAGGGTACGGCAACGGTGAAATTATCCTCTTTATACTCCACGCCGAAGCCCAGAGCGGTAAGGGTTTTGATGATGCGCTCATTGCTGATATCAATGCCGGTGTAGCGGTCAACATAGGCCTTATTAAAGGAGATGGAGATGGCGGGGTAATGGGCCACATATTCATCCGTAAGCACGGAGGCAATGCAGGCCTCGGGGCAGCTCTCCTTCACCAGCTTGACAAAACGCTTCACGGCAACAAGCACCAGCTCGGGGTCAAGCATTTTTTCGTAGCGGGCGGAGGCATCGGTGCGGTGATTGAGGCGGGAGGCGGATTTGCGCACGCTCACGCCGCTGAAGTTGGCGCTCTCCAGCACAACGGAATCGGTGGAGCCCACGATTTCGGAATCAAGGCCGCCCATGATACCGGCAATGGCCACGGGAGTGTCGCCGTTCCAGATCATCAGCGTATCGGTATCGATATGGCGCTCCACACCGTCAAGGGTGGTGAATTCCATGTCTTTGTCGGGGGTGGTAACCACAACATTCTGAATCTTGCCCGCATCAAAAGCGTGGGTGGGCTGACCGATTTCAAGCATGATGTAGTTGGTAACATCGGCCAACAGGTTGATGGGGCGCATGCCGCAGTAATACAGACGAATCTGCATGGCAAGAGGGCTCACGTTGGCGGTGATGTTGCTCATTTTGAGGCACGCATAGCGATATACCAGATCCTCACGGCCGATTTTTACATCGATTTTCTCGCTGCCGTCATAGGTGAGGTCTGCCAGGTCAAGAGGCTTGAGCTCACGGCCCGTCAGCGCGGCGAATTCCCGGGCAATGCCGTAGTGGCCCCACAGGTCGGGGCGGTTGGTAAGGGATTTGTTATCCACCTCAAACACAATATCCTCAATGGGAAGCAGAGCCTTGATATCGGTGCCGTTGACGGCATCGGCGGGCAGCTCCATCAGGCCGGATTTGTCG
>JAZRWZ010000025.1:0-8648 GCA_045599985.1 Acutalibacteraceae bacterium
GGACCGCACTCTCGCCCTCACCGCCGGCAGCTACTTCATAGAGGTGTCTTCTCTGAACCCCGACAACGGTCTGAGCAACAGTGCTTATACCATGGAGCTTAAAGAACAAAAAGGCAAGCAAAATACCCACTATATGCTTGCCGCGCGATAACCGTTTGTTATAATACGCATAAGCAGTTACACCGCATTCCCCCCCGCCGAGCGTTTCTGCCCTCGGCGGGGACTTTTCTTTACATATCCCCCTTTCGCCATGATTTACGACACCGAAAATCAGCACATTATTTTGGTAGATTCTCTTCCTTCCGGTACCTACGAGCCCGCCTCGTGGGATGACTACGAGGAAGGAACCTTCGCATGGGCTATCACACAGGCCAATGCCTATGATGGCGAATTGGAGGTTGTCGTGCAAATCGATTCCTCTCTTTCCGGGCAGTCGCTCAATGACTGGTCCTCTATGGAATTCTGCTCTGTTACCCGCAGCATGAGCATCGTATGTGAAGGGTACAATATGCCCTATTGGTACGGCTCACTCTATGTAGAAGGGTATGGAGTGAATCTCAAAGTGAAAGGATTCTATCTCAATTCAGTTGGCACATCTTCTTGGGCAAGCGCAGGGAATACCATAGAACTAGAACATGTTTATCTGAGTGAAGGCATTTATTTGCAAGGAGATGACCTGCGCCTGATTATGAACAATTCTCAGGCTTCGATGTTAAATTTGTATGGACACAATCTGATTGTTGAAGGCAGTGGAAACTATCTGTTGGGTAACGGGGGATGGGTCATCGATGCCGGAGGCAGTGATACAACCTATGACATCAGTCATTTCTTTTTTGAAGCGGACGAAACATCTAGTTGGGCTCAGTTGTACCTTAATTTTACCGAGGACACAACGCTATATTCCTCAATGCTTGAGGAATATAGACCATCTAATATTCCGTGCCAAGTTGCATACAATATAGATCTCAAAGATTCTGTTACGCTCACATTAGCTGCTAATCAGGAAATAAATATTAATAATTTGTTTATTGATAATGGCGGTGAATTAATATGTGAAGACGGGAGCATTCTTCATGGCTATCTGTATCTATCGGGCGGCAAAGTGGTTGCGAACGATATGATTATTGATGCTAATACTCATTTTGACAGCGGTATCGTTGAAATCAATAATGTCACATTCACTAACCGTTTCTCCTCGTTTGGAGCGCACATAGTCGGGGACAACATTCGGGTCGAATGGCCCATTGTTAATTTATACATTTCCTCATGGGATGGAGATGAGAGCAGCTTATCAGACATCTACTCTCTCACCAATACATCTGCTCTTCCGGGCAGTGTACAGGACGTGCGTTTCAGTATTAGTAAACAGGATGTCACCATCACCCAAAACCTTTTGGAAAACATTACTCCCGCATTCTGCGAGCGCTCCTACATCTCCTATGTGAACGTTGATAAGCAAAAAACAGTCAATTTGAATAACATCATATGGAATGATGATGACGAGTATCAGGTTTACCTTGAGGACGGGGTAGCTTTCATGAATGATTGTACCCTTTCAGGGAAATTGAAAATTACCGATTGGAGACAGCAGGAGCCTGGAAAAGCCACCATGCAAAACTGCATTTTCAATCATGCTGAGGTCAGCATCAGTTTGCATGGTGATTTCACCATGCACGGATGCAAGGGTGTCGGCACAATCAATCTCGCGATCCGCAATGGTGGTCATGGTACATTCTCCCTCAGCGGCAATGATTTCAGCCAAATGCAGCTGCAACTGACAATTCCCGATGGGCAAAGCATTGATTTGTCCGGCAACTATTGGGGAACGACAGATATCAATGAGATCAAAGCAAAGATAGTCAATTACGATGAAAGCAAAGTAGCCATTCATAACGTGTTAACCGAGGCTCCTACAGCAGTGTTTACATATACGGGTAATTCTCTCCGCTACAATCAAATCGGTCTTGGCGAACAGCAAATAATCTTATCCTTTTCAAAAGAAATTGACGCGAATACTATGCGTTCAGACAGCATCCGCTTGGTCGATGCACAGGGTCGATCCCTCCTACCCTCTTCCTATGAAGTTTCGGGAAAAAACATTATCGTGACCTTTGCCGCATTCGATAAAGAAGGTCTTTACAGTCTGTCGATTGATAAATATCTGCGCGATTGCGCAGGGCACACATATCAATCCCCCACTCTGTATACATATGATGACCGCATTCGCGTTCGATTGACCCCGCCGAAGGTAGCGCTGATGGACCCGAACGGAGACTTCAGCGGTGTTTTGGACGGGGTAACCCTGACCTTTACGGATGCGATGGATGCGGAATCTCTCCGACCATCCGTTCATTTGCTCGACCCCGATGGGAAGGAGATTGCCGTGCAGAATATCATCTCTCTCGGCGGAAATGCGTACCGTTTCCAAACGGCAGAACAAACGGCATACGGCTCCTATCAGGTCACGGTCAGCACCGGCGCCGTCAGTTGTGCCGGTAATCCGCTTGATCAAAACGGCAACGGCATACCCGGAGAGGTAGATGATGTGTTCAGTGCCACATTCTCCATTGCAGAGGTCGATTTGAGCATTGTCGATATGGAACTTAGCAGCACAGGCTATGCAGGCGATGCCCTCGTCGTTCGATGGACGGGGGAAAACGCAAGCGGCTTTGCACTGAGAGGCGAATGGACGGATGGCGTGTATCTGTCTACTGATGATGTC
The DNA here is from genome assembly GCA_045599985.1 of Acutalibacteraceae bacterium. Classification (GTDB taxonomy): domain Bacteria; phylum Bacillota; class Clostridia; order Oscillospirales; family Acutalibacteraceae; genus CAG-177. The sequence goes on from JAZRWZ010000025.1 coordinate 2,723, forward strand.
TGGGATGTCAACGATAAACTCTTAGGAAGCATTATGCATTCCGGAGGCTTGGCGGTGGAGGAGACCTATCAGGCAACACTGAAAACATCAGTACCGTATTCCGGTACGGGTAGTTATTATGTGTTGGTGAGAGCGGATATCAAGGGACAGGAAACCGGCGGCAGGGATGTAGAATCATGGACTCAGAATTTGCTGGCACATGAGCTGAATATTCAACTCCGAGATATCTCTGACGGAGAGGAGACAAGCGGCATCCTGAGCAGCGCGGATCGCAAGGATTGTTATATTTTACCGCACGGCTCCGGTTACGCCCAATATCTGAACATCGACAATGAGGGAGATAACGTCTTTTATGTTTATGCACGATATGGGACCGCTGCCGATACAGAAAATTACGACAAGGTCTTTACTGTACGCCCCGGAGAGAACACTCTTTTGCTGACGGGAGACGGCAACCACCAAGATATCTACCTTACCTTATACAGCAAAGCATCCGGCGATATCCCCTACACTCTCTCCGCACAACGTGCAGACATGGTGCTCAATGAAGTAAACGGACGCAGCCTGAATACAAAAACGAAATCCGTCATTGATTTGGCAGGCGTCAATCTTCCCTATGATGCTGAAGTACAGTTCATTCATCGAAGCAGTGGAAGGATTTATACCCCGGAAAAGATAGATTGGGTAAACAGTGAGCATATCATAGTCACGTTCCCGGCAGAGGGCCTTACCTCCGGTGAATACGATGTTTTGGTCAGGCACGGAGAGGAAGAAAGTTTGCTTTCGAACGCTCTCACCATGGTCGGCTACTCGGATTCCGGCTTTGTCGTCACCTACCAATTGCCTTCCCGACTGGGGTATCATGCGATTTCTGAGAGCACCATCACCTGTTACAACATCGGCACGGAAGCTCAGGCGGCACCGCTGATTATCTTCAGTATTGCTCAAAGCGGAGATAATAAAGCATGTCTCACGCTGGATTCAAGCATTATCAGAAGCGGTTTCTGGACCTCAACCACGCCTGCAGGCTTCTCTAATTCCGTCTCTTTCCTTGCCTCCCCTGACGGCAATGGCTATATCTACCCTTCCGGCGGTTCTTTTTTATCCGTTTTAAATGATTATAATTCATTCCCCCTCCCGCTATTCTCAGCAGCAACCATCGATGAACGGCAACCACGAAACATCACTTCCGGGGTTGTGCAAAATATTCTTCAGCTTTCAGAGTCTGAGGCCGGTTGGTTGAATCTGAAACCGGACAGCTCAACGTCCACAACAACGATTTACTACACAGGCTGGCAACAACCCTGGGATTTTTCCTATCCTACATTTAATGCTCAAATCGGCTATATCACCGCGACAGATACATCTCCGATTGATTGGAAAACTATCTGCGGAGAACAGGAAATCAGCAGCAACGAAACCAACACGCTGATTGCCGGTTCCCTCTCCGGCACCTTTGGTGAGACATGGGGCGACTACGTCAGAATGCTCAACACCGCTATGCGGCAATTGAGTGATAACGGTGTCAATACACAGGAGATTTCTGCAGATGATTTATTGGATTTCGCTATTCGTCATGCCGCAGGAGAGATTTCGCCATGGAAGACCCTCAGCAGTGTGACGGATATGGCCGTGCAAACACCCGGCACGGCGTTGGTTGTGGGGCGCACTTATGCCGCAGACCTGTTTGCGCATACACAGGAAAGCAGTTTCGGTTTCGGTTGGACGCACAACTGGGATATCTCTCTGGAGAAAAACAGTGAAGGGAACACTGTCATGCAGCTGGCAGGTCAGAGGCTCGTCTTCCGCCCCTCGTACATAGGCGGCTACACCTGCGATGCGGGCAGCGATTATACCCTGACCACAGAACGCAACGGTTCCGCCACCGTCAACATCGGTAACGGGCAGCTTGTTTACCGCTTCAACGCAAACGGCAAGCTCACCTCTGTGGCAGATGTGCATGGCAACAGCATTTCCTGTACCTATGATGAGAGTGGTAAGCTGAGTAATTTGACGCATTCTGACGGAGAATGGATTGCCTATGAGTATAATGAACAAGGCTACATCAGCAAGCTCCGCTCCTCCGAAGGCAGGGTAAATAGCTTTGAATACGAAAACGGGAACTTGGTGAGTGCAGAGAATTTTCTGCATGACACCGTGCAGTATAGCTACAGTGACTCGTTTGAGCATTTCCTGACAGCCGTCACGACACCGGCTGATATTACAACCCACTTTGACTACAATCAAGGCGGCACCCTGAGCGGAATTTCGATGAGCAGCGGGCAGCTCCCCGGCGTGACCCGCGGCAGAACCACGCTGACCTACCGAGATGATTTCGGTATCTCTGTAACGAATTCCTACGGAGACTCCTCTACCTTCTACTATAACCTGAGCGGGAAAGTGGTTCGGGCGATTGATGTTAACGGTAATACCGTTTCCTACGGATACAGCGATGAGGGCAAGCTGTTGTGGCAACGCGACCAGGTTGGTAACGTGACCTCCTACTCGTATGATGCTGACGGAAATCTGAGCAGCAAAACGAATGCGTTGGGCTATACCACCCATTATCGTTACAACCAAGATGGTTTCCTGACTGGCATTACCGATGCCAACGGCAATGCGCTGGATTACGAACGCAACGCCAAGGGAGATGTGACCGCTATTCGCTATGCCGATGGCAGTGAGGAGCATTTTACCTACGATAGTGTGGGGAATATCAGCAGCGCGACTGCACGCAACGGCAGCATGACGAGCTATACCTATGACCGCCTCGGTCGTCTGCTTAGCGTGGTGACGGAGGCCGGCACCAACACCTTCACCTACGATGATTTCGGCAACATGCTGAGCAGCTCCGATGCGACAGGGACGACGACCTTCTCGTATAATGAGCGGCTTCTGCTCACATCCGTCTCTCAGTCCGACGGGCACACCGTAAGCTATACCTACGATGAAAAAGACCGCCTCTCTACGATGTGCGATGCCGCAGGGCATACCACCTGTTACAGCTACAATGCATGGGGTGATCTGACCCGTGTCGAAGAGTCAGACGGCACGCTGATTATTGCCTATGAATACGATAGCGAAGGGCGACTCCTGCGCGACACACGCGGAAACGGTACTTCCGCCGTGTACGAGTATACGCGGGAAGGCTTTGCCCAAGCCGTTACCTACTATGCGGCAGATGGCAGCGTCAGCGATTTTTATCGCTACACCTACGATGCCGTCGGCGCGCGCACGGGCATGGAGTGTGCAGACGGCACATGGGCATACCATTATGATGCTATCGGGCAGTTGATAGCTGCCGATTTCGTTCCCTCTGCCGCAAGCACAGTAGCGGCACAACAGCTGGAATACGCCTACGATGCCGTCGGTAACCGCACGCTTACGCGCTGCAACGGGCAGGAGACGCATTACACGCACAACGCGCTCAACCAAACGACATCTGCGGGTGAGGCAAGCTATGAGTATGATGCCAACGGCTATCTCATCAGCAAAACGGATGCGGAGGGGGTCACCACCTACTCATGGGACGGCAGCGGCCGTTTAATCCGACTCACCACCGCTACCGGCGATGTGTATGAATACACCTACAACGCCTTCGGAGAACGTGTCAGCAGCTCACATAACGGTGAGGTCTCGAGCTATGTTTACGATGGTTCGGGGGGCGGCAATGTGCTCACGGTCTTCGCCCCGAACGGAGCACAGGTCTCGCAGCTATACGGAAAGGGACTCATAGGCTGTGAAGATGCCTTCAACGGCACCCTCTGGAATGAACGAGATGCGCTCGGTTCCGTCACCGGTATCACCGATGGCAGCGGAAATCTCGTTGCCACCTACAGCTATGAGCCTTTCGGTAATACCATCAGCGAAACAGCGGGTATTTCCGCCCCATACGGCTGGCTCGGCACATGGGGGATATCAGAGGAAGCCGCAGGGCTCGCCCTCATGCGTGCCCGCTACTACGATAAAACAACGGGTACCTTTATTTCGCCCGATCCTATCGGTGTGAACGGTGGGTTGAACCTGTACGCCTATTGTGGCAATTCTCCTGTCCGTTATATTGACAGCCAAGGAACGGCTCCGTGGTATCAGCGGACGTATGAATCTGGGGTAGCTGTGCTAGCAACTGCTTCGTCGGCTATCAACGATATCGGCAGTGTTGATCACGTTGCCGATATCCCCGTTATTGGAGTAGTTGGCAATCTCATTGAGGATGCATTAGTGCTTATCTTTCACAACGCCGAGCTCAAAAATGAAACAAGATGCGCAACGGTAGTGGATTTGTCAGGAAACATAACAGCGATGGGCTTAATCCTGAGAAGTGCGTCAACCGCAGCAGTTTCGACAGCTGCATCTATGGCAACGTTAGGCCATGATGCCACGCTTACCTTTTCTGCATGGAAGAATGGGAAAGGACTTGATTACAATGATTTATCCCTCATGGGTTATGAAGAAGGTAGAGCCATAGATCAACTCACAACATGGATATTGGAAGGTGGGCGCAATCGGGAAGCAGAACGGAAAATCATGCAGAATACCATCAACAGGCTTCGGGATGAGAGAATGACACAACAGGTTGTTCCCATACAACCGGTGAATTCTTCTGACCCGAATGACCTTATCGGCATTGCGGGATATGGGGAGCAGAACTACATCACGGGCAAGGAGACTATGCCCTTTATGATGGAGTTTGAAAACGAGGAGGATGCCACCGCACCCGCCCGTTGGATTCGCGTTTTCAACACGCTGGATGAAGCCTACGATTTGGAAAGCTTCACGCTCGATTCCGTCTATCTGGCAGGGCATCTCTTCGAGATGAAAGAGGGGCAGGACAGCTTCAATCAGCTCACCACGCTCAGCTTTAACGGGCAGGAGGTGCTCACGCAAATTGAAGTCAACCTGAACCGCGATACGCGCGAGCTTTCCGCCGTCTTCACCGCCATTGACCCCGAAACGGGCATGATGCTGCAGGATATGGAGAGAGGCTTGCTCTACCCCAACAACGATTTGGGGGTGGGCGAGGGCTACATCACCTACACGCTGAAGCTCAAGGAAGGACTCACCACAGGCACCACCATCAACAACGTGGCAGATATCTACTTCGATTTCAACGATGTCATCCCCACGCCGGAGATAACCTACACCATTGATGCCGATGCCGCCCATGCCACCCTGCTCACGGCAGAAGTGCAGGTGGATAACAGCATCATGCTCACATGGGAAGGGGCGGATGCCGAGGGCGGCTCCGGTTTCGCGGGCGTCGGCATTTATGTAAGCAAAGACGGCGGCGAACTCACCTTCTGGCAAGCGGTTTCCGCCCAAAGCAACAGCATCAATTACATCGCCGAGGCAGGGCACCGCTACGGCTTTGCCGTGGCTGGTATTGACCATGCGGGCAACATTGAACCCGTTAAGCAGGAAGCAGAAATATTTGTTAACCTTGCCAACGGGGATGTAGTAGACAGCAGCAAGAACATACCCCTGACTGCGGCGGATACCCTTGCGGGAGGAACCGTCACCAACAGCGAATCGGTGATTGATTCCGTCGGCTACGGCGATACCACGGATTTCTACACCTTCACCGCTGCGGCGGACGGCACCTATGCCGTGGCCCTCGACATGCTGGCGTGGGAGGGTATCTCCCTCTCCGTGGGCACGGCAGATGAAAATGAGGTCTACCACCCGCAAAAAGAACGCCTTCTTTTCATGGGTGACGCGCACAACGCCATAGAAGGCATCACCCTCCGCAAGGGTGAAACGGCCTACATCCGCGTGTGCGCTATGGAAGGTGCCGTCTCCACGGACTACTACGAGCTGCGCGTGGTGGGCGAGGTGCCGGCCAAGGCGAGCCTTACGGACAACAACACGGCGGAAACCGCCGATACCTTGGTGGGCAGCACCGCCCCTGCCGCTGTGCAGGGCTGGG
>JAZRWZ010000026.1:0-1781 GCA_045599985.1 Acutalibacteraceae bacterium
AAATCAACACATTATAGTATAAATACAATGTGAATGTCTTTTCTTTTCCATGAGAAAACCATCATATACTATTCCGAAAAGAATACCTTATAACAGTAAAATCAATTATCCTGCATGAATCTCCCCCTTAACCTCCGAAACAAGTTGTTTCGACATATAAACCCCCGGGCTTCACATCACACCGTGAAACCCGGGGGTTTACTTGTTTTATGTACTTTTGGTCGGCTTATGCTTCCTCTTCGTTATTGAGGTTGGCCGCGATGGCGGTGCGTCTTGCGTTCAATTCGGAATACATTCTTTCGCGGGTGTCTTTATCAATATTGTAGCCGAACATGGGCAGTGCGCTGATAAGGGCAAGAACGGCGGGGAACAGCGTTGACATGGCAAAAATCCATTTCTGCGCCTTGGGCTGCTGAGGTCTTAACTGGGTATAGGCCAGCTGGTCGTAGCCGATCCATTCCTTGATTTTCGGGGTGATGATGTTGTTGATTCGCACGGGAATCTTGCAAAGAATGGTGCTGGCAACGGAGAGGGTCGCCTCGTTGCGGCAGCCGGTTTTCCACTCGATGTAGTCATTGCACTCGTTGCGGATTTCATCGCCCGAAATATTGCTTACGCCGGAGAATGCGGCATAAACGCACTCCCAAACGGCGGTAACGGGAAGCATGGGAATGCGGCTGGTGAAGAAGGGCTCGCCCTTCTTATTCTTAATCAGCAAGCCGTAAAGGAACACGGGAATGTAGCTTGCCTTGGGAATGGTGTGGGAAATAACATAAAGGGATTTGGTGGAGAACTTGGAGGAGAGGGAATTGTACTTGGCATAGCCCATGGGCTGGAAGGCAACCGAGGGAATACCGGCAATGGTCTCGAAGGTGGTCATAAAGAGCACCCAGCGGTAGTAGTTGTTGGTGGAAATGCCGGTGCCGAAGGAGCTCAGGGCGTTGGAAATCATATACATGAGCAGAGGACGGTTGGTGATAACGGTTTTCACGCTCTCAATAATTTTGGGCGCCTCAATGCTCTGGTGCACTCTCTCCTTGGCGATGGTGGCATACCATGTGGTGATAAGGCCCGCAACAACAGCGGTAAAGGGCCCGAGGAATACAAGGGCTTTTTTAATCATATCCTCACTGGTTCTTTGTGCCGTCTGCTTGATGATGCCGTTTGTAATGAAGTCCAGCATGAATTCCACAAGGGTGTTGGGAATACCGGCATAAAAAAGGTTGCAGTATTTGGAAACGGCAAGCAGCCTTCTTCTGTCTGAAGGGTAAGGCGTTATGGTGGAAAGGTAGCCGGTCATGGCAACGGTTTTAAAGTTGCCGATTGCCTCCATAAGCATTTCCAGCACAATGTAGGCAACAAATTTGGGGATAAAATCGAAATCGGCAATCTGACTTTGGTTGAAAAGAACAGGCAAAAGCCAGAAGATACCCGCCACAACGGCAAAGGGAATACCGGAAAGGAAGATGTAAGGGATAAACTTGCCCCAGCGGGTTCTTGTTTTTTCAATAATACCGCCAATCAGCAGGTCATCCACCACATCCCACACGCCGGCAATGGCGTTGTAAAGGGATTGCTTGCCAAGGCCGATACGAAGGATACTGTCAACAAAAAGTTCCTTCTGGCTGTCGATGTTGAACCCGGCGCTGCCGTCAAAGAACATATAACCGATGGTTTCTTTGCGGGAGATAACGCGGCGGTCCACACGCACCATTTTTTCCAGCCGCCGTGAAACCTCTTCATCGGTGCCGTTGGCGGCTATTTCAAGATTTCTGAGTCTT
>JAZRWZ010000027.1:0-10971 GCA_045599985.1 Acutalibacteraceae bacterium
TCCATTCCGACTTAACCGCCCTGTTTCTGCAGCAATCATTATATGATTCGCAGGACGATTACAACAGAATATTGAACGGAACGGCGATACCTCATTTTGATGCCATTGTGATTACCGCATCCAATGAGCATCAGGCGCAGACCTTCCGCATGCAGCTGGCAGCCAGAGAACTGCCGGCCTGTACGGAATTTGTTGTGATTCCCGACAAAAACGGTGAAAGGGTCGGCTCCGGCGGTGCAACGCTTTCCGCCATAAGGTATCTGAAAGAAAAATACGGCTCTTTTTCGGGAAAGACCTTTGCCGTTATCCACAGCGGCGGAGACAGCAAAAGAACCCCTGCCTACTCCGCTTTGGGCAAGCTGTTTTCTCCCGTTCCCAGAGTGCTGCCCAACGGCAAGCCCTCCACTCTTTTTGATGAATTTATGATTTCCATTGCATCCGTACCCGGAAGAATACGGGAAGGGATGTTGGTTTTATCCGGGGATGTTGTGCTGCTTTACAATCCGCTGCAAATTGATTTTTCCGGCAGCGGTGCTGCGGCAATTTCATTCAAAGAGGATGTTGAAACCGCAAAAAATCACGGCGTATTTCTTGGCGACGGAAACGGCAATGTTAAAAGATTCCTTCATAAGCAGAGCGTCGATTCCCTGAAAAAAGCCGGCGCCGTGAATGAGAATGAAAAAGCATCCATTGATACCGGTGCCATTATTCTGGCGCCGGATATACTGAATGCTCTTTATTCGTTTGTGGACACTGCGGAAAAAGAAGAAAAGTATATTAACCCTGTTACAAGGCTTTCATTTTACGGGGATTTCCTGTATCCGCTCGCGGCGGAATCCACTTTGGAAGCATTCTATAACGAGGCCCCCGAGGGGGAATTCTGCGATGCGCTTCATGATGCAAGAACCGTGCTTTGGCAAATACTCAGCCCCTTCAGTTTAAAGCTTCTCAACCTTTCCCCTGCCAAGTTTATCCATTTCGGCACAACCGCGGAGGTCATGCGGCTCATGAGCGGCGGATGGCGGCAATATGAGGCTTTGGGATGGAATAACCGGGTTAATTCCTCCCTTTCCGCCGATGCTGCCGGGTACAACTCTGTTTTGAGCAAGGGCGCCAAAATCGGTGAGGGCTGCTACCTGGAATGCTCCTATGTTCATCACAACGCAAAAATCGGCAGTCATTCCCTGATTTCATTTATCGATATTCACGACGAAACCATTCCCGACCACGTTGTTCTGCACGGGTTAAAGCAATCAAACGGGAAATTTGTGTGCAGAATATACGGCGTGGATGATAATCCCAAAGAGGCAAAGCTGTTCGGTAAAAGCCTGTCCGAACTCAGCTTTATCAGCACCCCCTGCCAATCCCTGTGGTCCGCAGAGCTTTATCCGGAGTGTGATTCGGTGAAGGAGGCGGTTGAAGCCGCTCTTAACCTGTATAAGCTTGCCATGAATCAAAACGGGAATCCCGAAGTCTGGAAAAACGCAAGAAAAAAATCTCTCTGTTCCGGCTTCAACAGTGCCGACCCTCAGGCCATCATCGACTGGCAGGAGCGCATGGGTGACCTTGTACGCATGGATAAGCTGGCGGAACTGATTGAGAGCGGTGCCCCTGCCCAAAACGCGGCAGGCATCCTTGACCGTTCCGGCTTAACAAAAATACAAACCGAATGGCTAAATAACAAAATCAACAGCCTGAACCTGAACGAAGCAAAGGATTTTTCAAAGGCAATCCGGCTGTACCATTACATCGGCATTGCCACCGGCAGCGACGAGATGGCGAAAAAATGCTTTAAGACCATATCAAACGCTGTGTTAGCCTCTACCCTTGCAAACCTGCGTTTTAACGAAAAGGCCAAAATCGTTACAGACAAAACCGTTGTAAAGTTGCCGTTAAGAGTAAACTGGGGCGGAGGATGGACCGACACGCCGCCTTATTGCATTGAGCACGGCGGAAAGGTGCTTAACGCGGCAATCAGCCTGAAAGGCAAGCTGCCCGTTGAGGTTACGCTGATAAAAATACCCCAACACAAAATTGTGTTTGACAGCCGTGATATGGATGTGCACGGCGAATTTGACACCATAGAAGCCTTGCAGGATACCGGCAATCCCTATGATGCCTTTGCGCTGCAAAAGGCTTGTTTGCTCGCCTGCGGAATCATTCCCAAAGAATACGGCAATCTTGACAGTATTCTGTCACGGCTCGGTGGTGGGTTTGAAATGCACAGCGAGGTTACCAATGTGCCCAAGGGCAGCGGTCTGGGTACTTCATCCATTCTGGCAGCGGCCTGTGTAAAAGCCATTCTGGAGTTTACCGGGGCAGACTATACCGAAACCGACTTGTACAGCCATGTGCTTGCCGTGGAGCAGATTATGTCCACGGGAGGCGGCTGGCAGGATCAGGTAGGCGGCGTGGTGAACGGCATTAAGCTTATCACAAGCGAACCGGGTATTTGCCAGCAAATCCATGTTGAAAAAATAGCATTGGATGAAAAAACAGTGTCCGAATTGAATGAGCGGTTTTGCCTGATTTATACAGGCCAGCGCCGCCTTGCCAGAAATCTTCTGCGCGATGTTGTGGGCAGCTATATCGGCAATAACCCGGAGAGCATATTCGCCCATAACGAGATTAAAACCGTTGCCGATGAAATGTGCGCCGCGCTGAAGGAAGGCGATATCGGTAAATTCGCCGGGTTGCTCACCCGCCACTGGGAATTGAGCAAAATGATTGATAAAGGCACCTCCAACACCCTGATTGAGCAGATTTTTATGGTTATCGAAGACCTGATTGAGGGCAGATTCATTTCGGGTGCCGGCGGAGGCGGATTCCTGCAGGTAATTCTGAAGCCCGGTGTTTCCAAAGAAGATGTTCACAAAAAACTGAAAGCGGTATTTCAGGATTTTCCCGTGGATGTGTGGGACTGTGAGATAATCTTTTAATGTTCCGATCACAGCTGTATCCGCGTTATTAAGTATCAAAGATTATGGGGATACGGACTTTCATACACTCTTCTTAAACGATTACGCCTCGATTGTCATAAAGCAATCGAGGCTTTTTCACATGAATAATATCAGATGTTCCTCCCCTTCACGCTTGAATTGGCAGGGATGATTTGCTATAATTTCCCCGAAAAGCAAAGATTCTGCAGGCATTCCCGGCAAAAAAACATCAAAGGAGTGTGCTTTGTTTTGAAAAAGATACTATCCCTGATTCTCGCTTTTGTTCTGCTGTTTACCGCTGCGGCTCCCGTATTTGCCGATTCCGCTTACCCCTCCCCGGTTATTTCGGCCAAGCCCGAAGGCGGTGAATCCTTTTTGGAATCCGCGATTAACGGAATAAAAGCGCTGTTTGACCGCATAGCGGATTTTTTCAAGAAGTTGTTCGGCAACAAGCCTCTTGACGTGCCCGCCGAGCCGCCTGCAGCCATTACGGCGCCCGACGGCAGCGAAATGCACCTTGTGTGGAACGACGAGTTCAACACCGATTCCCTTGACAGCACAAAATGGACCCTGCGCGCCAAGATGAATCAGGGCGACATCAAAAACGGAAAAGACGAACACAACATAGCAGTTGAAAACGGCAATCTTGTTTTGCGCACATGGCAGGAGGATGACGGCACCTTCTCCACCAACACCTCCGTCACCACCGACGGCACCATGAGTTACCGTTACGGCTACCTGGAAATGTACGCCAATGTGCCCTTCGCGGAGGGCTGCTGGCCCTCCTTCTGGATGCAATCAAAGGATATTCACCGCAGTGTGCCCTACATGACGGAAATTGATGTGTTTGAGATTTATAACACCCGCAATGAGGTCACGCCCAATATCCACAAGTGGTATGCGGGAGAGGAACACTATCAGGCCGGGGGCAGAAAATGGAGCTATCGGTTTAAAAGAAGCATCAATCTGAATGATGAATACCACCTTTACGGCTTTGGCTGGACTCCCGAAGAAATGTATTTTACCGTTGACGGAAAGATTTATTTCCGCTATGATTTATCCGAGGATTTCGGTGACAGAGGCGACGGTATGCAGGGCTTTCACGACCCGATTTTTATTATCTTCAACAATTTCATTTTTACCGAGAATTCCTCGTGGAAAAATCCGCCCGTAACGGCAAAAACGAAATGGCCCGTCACCTATCAAATCGACTGGATTCGCCTTTATCAGAAGGAGGGCGAGGGAGCCATATTCGATGACACCGGTTTTTAACAGCACCCCTCACCCGGGTCTGCCGGATGCGCAAATAAATAATCTGAGGAGGCATTCACATGCTGCAAACCATCTGGAGCGCTATATTATCGGCAATCTTCTTTTTACAGGCCGCACTGGGTCTGCCGGTCATGAGCATCAACTTCAAATTTGATACCCGGGCCGCCGTTTTTGAAAGCGGAGACGGTATGTATACCGTCATGTGGTCCACCACCCGCCCGGGCACCGGCTATGTTACCTACAACTATGAGGGCACCGACTACACCGTATACGACGCGGTGGGCGGCAACATCTGCACGCTGGATACCGTTCACGCTGTTCGCGTGCCCAAAAAGCACCTTGACAACAACGATTACGCCTACCATTCCCAGCTTGTTAACAAAAAACTGGATTACTCCGCCGTCAAAGGCAAAACCATTGATTCCGAGCCCGTTCATTTTCGCGGTTACAACGGGGAGGATGAGGTGAATGCCCTTGTGCTTTCGGATATCCACGGCTCCCCCGAGGTGGCGCAGAAGGCTGCGGCCTACATGAAAGCCGAACCCTCCTTCGTGATTATGAACGGCGACATCACCAGTCAGGTCATCACCAAAAAGGATTTTCTGAACATTGTGAAATACGCCTTCCTGTTCTCAAAGGGTGAAATTCCCGTGGCCTATGCCAGAGGCAACCACGAGCCCCGGGGCGAATTCGCACCCGAAATGATAAAATACTTCCGTACCTCCGCAGACGGTTTATACTACACCTTCCAATACGGTCCCGTCTGGTCCGTTGTGCTGGATTCCGGCGAGGATAAGGATGACAGCCAGGAGGAATACAGCGGCCTTGTGGATTTCAAATCCTACCTTACTCAGGAAGCCGAGTGGCTCAGGAACATTGAGCCGTCGGATGCCGCCTACCGCATCTGCATTGCTCACAAGCCGAAAATGGACGATACCAACGGCAATCAGTTCCTCCCCATCCTTGCCGAAAAAGGAATTGATGCCGCCGTCTCCGGCCATCTTCACCGTTTTGACCTCCATTTTTATGACGGCTCCTATCCCTTCCAAAGAATGGTAACGGGCGGCAGAAGCAGCGATGACGGCTTTGTGGCCACCATGCTCACCTTTGCCAACGGCAATATCCACGCCGTTGCATTTAATGAAAAAGGCGAACAGATAGCGGACGAAAACTTTCCCTTGCTGTAAGTCTTGGCAAACCTTCTGAAAAAACAATCGGGGACGGCCGCACCTGCGTGCGGCCGTCCCTTCATTCATCCCATATTCAATATTGTGGTGCCGTTATTCGGCTTCGCGTTTTTTCACCAAAGCAAGCAGGCTGCCCTCGCAAAGCACATCAATCATATCCGCCACCTCGGCGGGGGTGTAGTTGAGGTCGCTGACAATCCACTTACGAATCACGGAAGCACTGCCGATACCCAGATATTCAAACATAAGCTCATAGGATTTGGGGTCGGCATGAATACCGCTGTTTTCCCATTCGTTGAGCACACGGCTTTGAAAGCTTGCCAGCACTTTTTCCAGAAACAGGGAGCCCGCGTTATCGGACATCAGCACACGGCACAGTTCCCGCTTCTCATAAACCAGATTGCAAATGGTGTTGGTGCGCATCCGGTTGCTTTCGCCTGCCGTGCCGGGGAACAGAGAGATGATTTCCGTGAGCAGTTCATCCTCCATCTCCTTGAGCACGCTTTTGGGCGTGTCATAATGAGCGTAGAAGGTGTTGCGGTTGATTTCCGCCCTGCGGCAAAGCTCCGTTACGGAGATTTTGTCGATGGGTTTCTCCTTCATCAGCTGCAGGAGGGCTTCCTTCAAAAACATTTTTGTATATACCACTCTTTTATCTTCTCTTTTACCGCTCACAGTCAATTCCTCCTTGGTATTTCAAGGCGAAAAACGCCCGAATGTGCGCGAAAATCGCTTTTTAAGGCATATTGTGTTCAAATCTCTTTTGCCTTACCGTGGCTGCCGGTGTTTTCCCGTTTTTCTAACGCACCGAAAAATAACGAACTATGTGTTTATTATTATAACATGTGTCCTATTATAATCACATTTTTGCCATATGTCAACCAAAACCGAATGTTATTGACGGTAATATGCCGCTTTCCGACAAAAAAGATGACAAACAACAAAAAGCGTGGTATGATAGCATACAACAATACTACCGTATTCACGGAGAAAAGAAAGATGAAAGAAAACCCCAACCGAAAGAAAAAAGCGGAGCTGACGGTTCTTGACATCACCGTTTTCAGCATGCTGGGGGCCCTGATGTTTGCCTCCAAGGTGCTGATGGATATGCTGCCCAACATTCACCTGATAGGTGTATTCATTGTGTCGGAAACCCTTGTTTACCGCACCAAAGCGTTGTATCCGATATATATATTTGTGCTGATTACGGGGCTTGTCAACGGCTTTTCCCCGTGGTGGCTGCCCTACCTTTACATCTGGACGCTGCTGTGGGCCATGGTCATGTGCATTCCGAAATCCGTTACCGGCAAAAAGCTGATTGCCATAAGTGTGGTGCTCTGCTCCCTCCACGGCTTTCTGTACGGCACATTCTACGCCCCTGCTCAGGCCCTTTTGTTCCACCTGAACCTGAAAGGTACCCTCTCCTGGATTGTGGCAGGCCTGCCCTTTGATGCCATGCACGGGGTGAGCAACCTGATATGCGGGCTGCTGATTGCCCCCCTCACCGCCCTGCTGAAAAAACTGAGCAATCCCAAAAATCTGCGGTTTTAATCAAAAATGTACCCCAAAAATGCAAAGAGCCCTTACAGCCGAATTCGTTTGGCTGTAAGGGCTTGTTTTTTCTTTCAATGCCGCAGAGGCGGCACATTTGAATGCTCTTTTATTTCAGCAATTCCGCCGCCGAAAGCACACGAAGCTCCGCCGTTTCTCTTGCTCCCACGGTGCACAGAGAAAGGCCGTAGCCCGGCAGAGGCAGGGTTTCACCATACAGAACAGAATCCTCCACGGTAACGGCTTCTCCGTTTAATAGCGGCAGCACATCAAAGCTCTCAAAGGGAAGGGAAAGCCCCTGCCCCAAGGCCTTGCTCACGCTTTCCTTCATAGTCCACAGCTTCATAAACCGCTCGGCGGGGGCTTCGGCCATCCATGCCTGCTCCCCGGGGGTAAATACACGCTTTGCCACCGAAAAATGCCGCTCATCACATTGCTCCACATCCACCCCGATGGGGTGCTCACCCACCGCCAGCACCGCGTACTCCCCGCTGTGGGAGAGATTGAAGTTCACGGAGCAATCGGGGGCACAGGGCTTGCCGTGCTCGCCAAGGGTAATACTGCATTCACGGATGCCAAGCATCCCGTGCAGCAGTGCCCCGGCACCCATGCACAGCAATCTGTCCTGCAAAAAACGGAAGGAACGGGCCCGCTCGGCACGAAGGGGAAACAGCGCCGCACCGTATGAATCGGGCAGCTTTGTCGCCTCATCGGTGTGCAGTAAATATACGGTTGCCATCAGTTCTCCTCCTTTCGCCGGAATAACAGATTCTATTATCAGTCTTCAAAACAGTCATATTGAGTCAGGATGCTTTTGCCGATTTCATACAGCATCCGCACCGCCGCCTGCTTCACGGCAAGGGTGGGTTCGGCTGCCACGGCTGCCCCGTTCTCGTGGCGGGCGTTGGGCCAGGAGTGGCGGTGAGAAATCAGATTATCGGCCTCAAAGGTGAACACACCTCCCCGTTCAATAAAGCCATTATCTTTGAGGCCCCGCATCACACCGTCCACATCCAGCGTGCCTACAAGGGGGCAGATGTGGTCATCGTGATAACCGAAATTATCCTGAATGTGCACGGCCTTCAGGTGAGTGCCGAGGGCCAAAATCTGCTCATACTGTTTATCCGGCTCTATCAGATTGCCGTGGCCCACGTCCCAGCAGATACCAAGCAGCGGGTGGCCGCAAACCTCCAATAATTCCAGCAAATCCCCTGCCCGGTACAGGGAGCATACACCCGGCCCGCCGGGAATATAGTTTTCTGCAAGCACATTCACGCCGTATTTTTCCATGGCCGGGTAAAGGGTTTCGTAAAAGCGGCGAATCTGCTGCAGATATTCCTGCCAATCCCGGGGATAGAGATAGTCGTTACAGCGCCCGGAATGCACCACCAGATTTTTGATGCCCAGATAACCGCAGGCCTCAATGGCGCGCAGATTGCCCTCGGTTACCGTCTGTTCGTCATCCCTGCCGAACCAGTCGTTGCCCGGGGAATGAGCCTGCACAAAATCAAAGCCCAGCCGCTCCGCCGTTTTGGCTGCATCCGTAATGCTCTTCATCCAATCCTTGCCCATAAACGGAGAACCGGGATAGTTGGAGCGGTAAAAGCTGTAATCCAGATGGCGAAAGCCCGTGCCCTCATAGGCTCTGACGGCTTCTTCCTCCGTTTGACAGTATCCGTCCATTTCGCCGATTGTGGTTGCCAGTTTCATGCCATCACCCTTTTTCTCAAAGCCCGCATCCGGGCCATAAATCTCATATTATCCTATGATATTATATCACACCGTTCCCGCCGGGGCAATTCCCGGGCCGAAATTTGTCACATCGCCGTTCCGACACCGGGAGGTACGGGAGCAGACCAAAAAAATATGGCAATTCCGTTTTTTGCGTGGTATAATAGTAATCTGAAATAATCCCCCCAGAAAGGCAAAGACCGAAAAATGATTGCTTGGAAAACACCGACTTTAGAGGACGGCCCCGCCGTTCGTGCCCTTGTGGGGCAGCAGCAGGCGAAGGTGAGCGATTGCTCCTTTGCCAACATCTATCTGCTTCGCAATAAATACCAAACGGAGATTGCTTTTCATAACGGATTTTTACTGCGATGCTATCACGGCAACGGCTCCCGCTGCGGTTATACCTTCCCCTTGGGAAAAGGCGACCCCGCCCCCATACTGGAGGCGCTGGCAGAGGATGCCGCCCTTCGCGGCGAATCCCTCCGCTTCATATTACTTACCGAGGAGCAGAAAGCCGCGTTAAAACACGCCATGCCCCACCGCTTCAGTTACAGCACCAACCCCGGGGACAGCGACTACCTGTACACCGCTGCCGCATTGGCCGACCTCCCCGGTAAAATCCTGAATAAAAAGCGCAACCGCGTTACCCACTTCAACCGTCTGTACCCCGACAATCGCTATGAACCCCTGCGTGAAAAGAATTGCCCGGATGCCTTGGCCGTGGCCCGGCGCTGGGTGGAGGAATCCGCCGCAGACGACCGGAGCATCACCCTCGAATACGAAGCCATTCGGGAGGCACTTGACCATTGGCAGGCGCTGGAGCTTTTCGGCGGCGTTCTGTATGTGAACGACACCCCCGTGGCCATGACGGTAGCCTCCGCCGTGAGCGGGGACACGGTGGATGTGCATTTTGAAAAAGCCGTGGGTGAATTTGCCGCCAACGGTGCCTATGCCGCCGTGAACCGCTGCTTTGCCCAAAGCGCTGCAGCCCGGGTCGAATGGATAAACCGGGAAGAAGATATCAACATTGAGGGGCTGCGCCGTGCAAAATTATCCTACCGCCCCGCCGCGTTATTAACCAAATACTCTGCTCAACTGAAAGGATAAATACTGCCATGCTTTCCGCCGTATTACAAAAATCCGATTGTGCCGCCTGCCGTTTCTGCTGCGCCTTTCGCCGCTGCAGCCTGTGGGAAACGCCTTTGTTCCCCGCAGAAACGGCACAAAAATATACCGCCCCCAGCCGCCCCTTTTCCGCCCTTACCGTAAACGGCGCACCCTGCGCCAAAATGGAACTGGAGGGCCGCTACCAAACTGATGACTCCGAGGAAGAGGCCCCCTGCTTTTTCCTGAAGGAGGGGGTTGGCTGCACGCTGAACGAAAACGAAAAGCCCTTTGACTGCAAAATTTGGCCTCTGCGTGTCATGCGGCAGGGGGAACGGCTGGTGATTGCCCTTACCCCCACCTGCCCCGTCATTCAGAAGGTCGGCACGCAAAAGATGAAGGAGCTGGTGCAAAACGGGCTGGCAGATGTCATTTTTGACTACGCCGCCGCTCACCCATTCATCATCAAAGCCTACCGGGAGGATTTCCCCGTGCTGTGTGTCAAGGAAAAAGAGATTTGAATCGCATAAAAAATCCCCACCGGCACCCGGCGGGGATTTTTAATATCTATTACCACATGTTGTCGGAGCGCTCCAGGAAAGCGGTCATATCCTTGACCTCAATCACCTGATCGCCGCACTTTACGGTGCCGTTCCATTTGCCGAATACCTGATGGCAAAGGTTGCCCACAAAGATGAAGCGGAGCATGGTGTAGTTATCGTACTCGGGGGTCATCTCCATCTCGAAGCTGCCGTCATCGCTGGTAATCTTCCAGATCTGATTGTTATCGGCCCAATCGCTGTCCCAGGGCTTCACGACCTCTTCCTGATTCTCAAACTTCAGGTAGCCCAGCTTGTAGGCTTTGCCGTCCAGGAATGCGGTGCTTTCGGAAGCGGCGGAGGTGTTGCAGAAATCCCAGCCGATTTCAAAGCCGAAGATGTGCTCCTGCTGATTCTCATCATAGAAGGTCCAGGAGCCGTTGCCCCACCACCATGTTTCGTGGAAGGGCCATACGCCGCGGCCCCAATCCAGCACGGCATAGGCGTTATCGGGCTTGCCCTTGAACTCAATCTCTTTATCACCGATTTTCACGGTGCCCACGGTAGCCATGCAGTTGGTTTTCTGGTTGTAGTAGAAGTGGTCGGGCTTGCCGTCAAAGGGCAGAGCGGTGAAATGAGATTCGTGGT
>JAZRWZ010000028.1:0-6438 GCA_045599985.1 Acutalibacteraceae bacterium
GACACCAACTCAAAAACGGTGAATCCGTTCCTGAATGCTTGACTATTATACCACGCCGTTTTCATTTGTCAATACTTTTTTCAATTTTTTTCAATTTTTCTGCCGCAATTTTTCAAAGCGTGTATTCCGGGCATTTTTAACGAAATATTGGCAAAAATATGATACCTAGACCATATCGGGTTTGAATCAAAGCGGATTCTGCGGCAGGAGGAAAGCGGGATTCAGGCTGAAAAATCGCCTGTTTTTTCCGGCTGATTCCGCAGGCAATCAGGGCTGCACGGGCACGGGATGCTGCTCGCTCTCATGCTCGAAGGAGAGGAAGTTGTTGCGCTCGCTCACGCACCACTTCATGCCGAACAGGGCTGCCGCATCGGCGGCGGGCACATACAGCTGCTCCCGCAGGCCCCGGAACACCTTGCCCCGCAGGGCATAATCGCCTTTTTCGGTGCGCGCCGTTTGGCTGCCCTCGGTAAAGGTGACGGTGTGACCGTAAAGCCCAAGGGTCATGCTGCCCGGGTTCCGGCTCACCTCACCGCCGATAAAGGCAATCAGGGTGGCGGCGGCAATGTACCACTCCCCCTGCTGCTTTACGGGGTACACATCCACCTGCATCAGCCCCAAATCCATGCCCTTATACATCATGCGGGGGCGGTTGAAGCGGGGTGCCACGGCAAAGGGGGTGATGGTATCGGCGGCCTTATCCACCACGCATCTGTCCACAATGCGCCCGTCATCCAGTATCTGGGTCAAGGTGAGCTTCTGCCCCTCCACCTCCACCAGCGCAAAGGCGGAAACGGGCTCCTCCTGAGGATAAAACGCGGCGTGCCACACCTTGCTCACCGTGCGGGAGCCGGGGGGATTGGCGTTGCCGTTGCCCAGCATATAATGAACCGTACCCCGGGAGGGGCGGTCAAACAGCTCCTCATTGCGGATGGGGAAGCTGCGGCTGAAATTGTGCTCATGGCCGCTGAACATCACATCGCACATCTCCATGCTTTGGCGCATGTGGGGATAAGCGTCATCATTCTCGCAGTCGGTGCCCGAATAATAGATGGGAAAATGGTAGGTGCCCAGCTTCCAGATGCGGTCGGTATTGCTCATATCCTCAATGGCCCAGCGGTTCACATCCTCGGGGCCGTTGATGCTGAAAATCACGAAATGGGCATCGCCGTAATCAAAGGAATAGGTTTCCGTCTGCCACGGGTCGGGGCCGTTAAAGGGATATGCGCCCCGGAACTGGCTGTTGAAGAACTCGGCAGGCTCGGCGTAATAGCGGCCGATGCCTTTATCATAATCCTTGAAGCCCCGGTTGTCGTGGTTGCCCAGTGCCATCATGTAGGGCACGCTTTCCACAATGCCTTTTAACCCCTCAAACATGCCGTTCCACTGCACCTCATGCTGGCCGCAATCCGTGCTGTCACCGGCGGAGAGGATAAAGCGCACCTCCGGGTGCTCCTTCAATATCTTTTTCACAAAGGTGTTCAGGTAGGAGTAATCGGGCAGGTCGTGGGGTTCGCCCTTCTGAAAATCGGAAAGAGCGATAAACGCGAATTTTTCGCAGTTCTCCTCCTCCGTGCAGAAGGAGAAGGGCTCGCTGCGGTTTTTGTCGTCACCGCAGGTGTAGGTGTAGCGGGTGCCGGGCTTGAGCCCCTTGAGCTGTGCCCAGTGCATGCAGTTTTCGTCAATATCGCTGATGAAGGGGCTGTTTTCCGCCTCGCAGCGCAGCTTCACGCCGTCCGCCGCCCAGTATTCCGCATAGCCCGTCTGCACACCAATATCCGTGCGCCATGTTACCGCCATCTGCGTGTGCGGGTCGCCGCAAAAGCTCACCATGATGTGGTCGGGCTTTTCAGAAGAGCCCCGCTGAGGTTTTTGGTTTATCGCCATTTTTCTTTCCCCCGTCCCGTCAAAAGAGCTCTCCGCCCTGCGGTATGCCCCTTTGCCTTATATCCTTTTTCGTTTTGTAATAAACGAAAAGCGATGCCCGGCCGCTTTTGCACAGCCGAACACCACTTTTTTGTTGCATCATTCTGCCGGAATTATAAAAGCTGAATACCGGCCTCTTCGCACTCCCTGACCATATCCTCGGGCCAGACGGAGGCCTGCACCTCACCGATGTGGGCCTTGCGCAGGAAGAACATGCACATTCTGCTTTGGCCGATGCCGCCGCCGATGGAATAGGGCAGCTCGCCGTTTAACAGCGCCTTGTGGAAGGGCAGAGCCTTGCGCTCGGTGCAGCCGCGGATTTCAAGCTGACGCTCCAGTGATTCCTCATCCACACGCACGCCCATGGAGGAAAGCTCCAGTGCGATGTCAAGCACGGGATAATACACCACGATGTCGCCGTTGAGCTCCCAGTCGTCGTAGTCGGGGGCACGGCCGTCGTGAGGCTTGCCGGATTTGAGAGCGCCGCCGATTTTCATAATGAATACGGCCTTTTTCTCCCTTGCAATGGCGTGCTCACGCTGCTTGGTTGTAAGGTCGGGATATCTGTCCTCCAGCTCCTGGGTGGTGATGAAGAAAATATCCTCGGGCAAAAAGCGCTCAAAGAAGTTGTAATCCCTTGCCACGTAACGCTCCGTGTGGCGCAGGGAGCTGTAAATCAGGCGCACGGTCTTTTTGAGAAGCTCCTCGGTTCTGTCCGCTTTCTCAATGCGCTTTTCCCAATCCCACTGGTCAACAAACACGGAGTGGATGTTATCCACATCCTCGTCACGGCGGATGGCGTTCATATCGGTGTAAATACCTTCGCCGCAGGGCACGTTATATTTTTTGAGGGCGTAGCGTTTCCACTTGGCCAGGGACTGCACGATTTCCACATCCCCGGTATCAATACCCTTGATATCAAAGCGAACGGGGCGCTCCACACCGTTTAACGTATCGTTCAGGCCGGAGTCGCTCTCCACAAACAGCGGCGCGGAAACCCGCATCAGCTCAAGCTGAACGGCCAGGTCGCGCTCGAAATAATCCTTCACTTTTTTTATGGCGATTTGCGTGTCTCTTACCGTGAGGGTGGATTTGTAACCCTCCGGAATCGTAAGCTTATACATAGTGCCACTTCCTTGAAATCATAAATACGGGGCATATTATACCACAGGTTTTTCCCCTTTGGCAAGG
This sequence comes from Acutalibacteraceae bacterium, assembly GCA_045599985.1. Classification (GTDB taxonomy): domain Bacteria; phylum Bacillota; class Clostridia; order Oscillospirales; family Acutalibacteraceae; genus CAG-177. Next base: position 3,118 of record JAZRWZ010000028.1, read on the forward strand.
GTTTTCCCCCATCGGCGCAAACTTTGGGGAGAATTTCCGTTTTTGTCCCCTGCTTTTGTGCCCTTTACGGGCGGGAATGTAACATAATCTTCATAAAATATTTACTTTGCTGTATTGTTTTCTTTTGTAGTTTAATATATAATTATGCTGTGTATTCCCGTCGAATATCGGAAAAATAAAAAGGAGAGGTCATCATGAGCGATTCTATTTATGTAATTTCCTATGATATCGGCACCACGGGTGTCAAATCCTGCCTGTTCCGCGTGGACAAAACCATCACTTTGATTCAGGATGCCATGGAGGGCTACGGCCTCTACATTCTGCCCGACGGCGGCGCCGAGCAGGATCCCGACGAATGGTGGGCCGCCATCTGCAGCACCACCAAAAAGATTTTCCAAAAGACGGATATCAAGCCCGAGCAGGTAGAGGGCATCTCCTTCTGCTCCCAGATGCAGGGCCTTGTTATGGTGGATAAAAACGGCGTGCCCGTGCACAGAGCCTTCAGCTACATGGACCAGCGCGCCCGCAAGCAGTTAAAAGAGGGCATGGCCTACGGCCCCCAGATTGCCGGTGCCAACATCTACAAGCTGCTGGTTTCCCTCAAATCCACCGGCGCCGTTTCCGCCAGTGTAAAAGACCCTGTGTGGAAATACAAATGGCTGGAGGAGAACGAGCCCGAAAACTTCAAGCGTGCCTACAAATGGCTGGATGTAAAAGAATACATCATCTGCCGCATGACGGATGAATTCGTGATGACCCGTGACTCCGCCTTCGGTGCGCTGGTCTACGACATTCACAAGAAGGAATGGAGCGACTCCGTGTGCAAAATTCTGGGCGTGCAGAAAAAGCACCTTGCCAAAATCGTGAACTCCACCGATAAAGTGGGCGGCCTGACCGAACGGGCTGCCGCCGAGCTGGGTCTGCCCGTGGGCACCGCCGTATTCGGCGGCGGCGGGGATGCCTCCCTCATCGGTGTGGGCGCAGGTGCCACCGCTTTGGGCGATACCCACATCTACTCCGGCACCTCCGGCTGGGTTTCCACCGTGGTGGACAAGAGCATAGTGGATACCTCCGCCATGATTGCCGCCATTGTGGGTGCCGACGACGGCCGCTACAACTACTTTGCCGAGCTGGAAACCGCCGGCAAATGCCTGGAATGGGTGAAGGACCACCTGGCCCTTGACGAAATCGGCATCTACCTGCAGAAGACCCATGTGGCAGAATCCAAGGAGAGCGAGTACACCAGCCTGTATGACTACATGAGCAAGGTGGTCAGCGAAGTGCCCGCAGGTGCCGGCGGCGTTATCTTTACCCCCTGGCTCCACGGCAACCGCTGCCCCTTTGAGGACCCCAACTCCCGGGGCATGTTCTTCAACATCAGCCTGGAAACCGGCAAGACCGAGCTCATCCGTGCCGTGCTGGAGGGCGTTTGCATGCACATGCGCTGGTTCCTTGAAACCCAGGATAAAAAGATTGCCACCTCCTCCACCGTTCGCTTTGTGGGCGGCGGCGCACTCTCCGACATCACCTGCCAGATTATGGCGGATTGCACGGGCAAGGTTGTGGAAACCGTCAAGAGCCCCCAGAATGTGGGCGCCGTGGGCGCTGCCGTGCTGGTAGCTGCCGGCCTCGGCTTCATCAAGGGTGTGGAGGATGCCAAGCAGCTGATTCCCGCCTCCAAGACCTTCAAGCCCAACCCCGCCAACAAACCCGTATATGACAGAAACTTCGGCGTTTACAAAACTCTTTACAAGAACAACAAGGCAGCCTTTGCCGCTCTGAACGGCTGAGCAGCACAACAGCGAAAGGATTATCAGCACTATGAAGAAATATTTAGCCATCATTTTAGCCACCGTTGCCTTCACCGGCGCTCTGACCGCCTGCTCCGGCAAAATCAAGGATACCGCCAACATCGTGGCCGGTGACAAAGAGGTTGCCGCCGTGACCGATAAAGACGGCGTGATTTCCCGTGACGAGAGCGGCAACGCTCTGGTCGTGGTGACCGACGAAAACGGCAACGCCAAAAAGGGTGAGGACGGCAAGGTGGAAACCAGCGCCGTGGAGGTTTCTCACGCCGTGGTAATGGGCGACAGAATTGAAACCGCCACCTTCTCCGTAATCGTACCCGACGGCTGGGCCGCCGGCAACAGTTATGACACCGTCAACATCAACTCCACCGACAAAAATCAGACTAAAAAAATCGTAATCAATATTGACGAAACCAAGGAGAACGCCACCCCCTCCAAGCAAATCGTAGATTTGGTGGTTGGCGCCAAGGAAGTAACCGTCAACAAAGAAACCAACGACACCGTGAAAATTGCCGGGCTGGATGCCAACCGCACCCGCTACGACATTACCAGCGAAACCATCGAAACCCGCGTGCTCAGCTACTACTCCTTTGAGGGCCCCTCCGCCACCTACGGCGTGATCTGCTACTCCAAGGATGCCAAAACCGCCGACAAGGCCTTTGAGGAAGTGCTGAACACCATGGTGCTCTATTGAGAAAAGGAGAACGGTCAATATGTTATTTTCACAGGATATCGGAATTGATTTAGGCACTGCCAATACCCTTGTATTCGTAAAGGGCAAAGGCATTGTGATTCGTGAGCCCTCCGTTGTGGCCGTGGACCAGAAGAGCAATCCCCCCAAGGTGGTTGCCGTTGGCTCCGAGGCCAAGGAGATGATAGGCAGAACCCCCGGCTCCATCACCGCCGTTCGTCCCCTGAAGGACGGCGTTATTGCCGACTTTGACATTACCGCCGACATGATTCGCGCCTTCATCCGCCGGGTGTCCGGCCGCTCCCCCTTCAACCGCATCCGCGTGCTTATCTGCATTCCCTCCGGTGTTACCGAGGTGGAGCGCAAGGCCGTGTATGATGCCGCCAAAAGCGCAGGCGCCAAGTATGTGAGCCTGATTGAAGAGCCCATGGCCGCTGCCATCGGCGCAGGCCTGCCCGTAAGCGAGGCCTCCGGCAGCATGGTGGTGGATATCGGCGGGGGCACCTCCGAGGTGGCCGTGCTCTCTCTGGGCGATGTGGTTACCGCCAACTCCTGCCGCGTGGCCGGGGATAACTTTGACGAATCCATCATCTCCTATGTCAAAAAGAAATACAATCTCCTCATCGGTGAACGCACCGCCGAGGATATCAAAATCAAAATCGGCTCCGCTTACCCCTACGACGGGGAAGGCACCGTCAACATCAAGGGCCGCAACCTGATGGACGGCCTGCCCAAGAATGTGGACATCACCTCCGAAGAGATTCGTGAGGCCCTTGCCGACACCGTGACCCAGATTGTGGATGCCGTAAAATCCACCCTTGA
>JAZRWZ010000029.1:0-5087 GCA_045599985.1 Acutalibacteraceae bacterium
GCCGAAGGCGCAAAGGGGGATTGTCAGAACACAAAGCAGTGACAAAAGAAGTGAGAGTGCTTTTTTCATGGCAGATTCCTCTTTTTCCGTAATATATCCGTATGATAGCATAAGAAAACCGAAAAGTAAATTGACGGCGGGGAAAAGGGATGGTAAAATGAACGGGAAAGAAAACGAATGATTCATGAATTCATCTGATTGGGCAAAGGAGCATATCCATTGAAGCACACTTTACTGTTTCTCGGCACGGGAGCGGCCGACGGTTTAAATGAGCAGTTTACCGGCTTTGAAAACCGGGACAGAAGGCGCTGTTCCTCCCTGCTTGTGGACGGCCATGTTCTGTTTGACTGCGGCCCCCACGCCCTGCAGGCGGCTTTGGCGCTGGGTGTTGACCCTGCAAAAATAACGGATATTGTGATTACCCATTTTCATGCCGACCATTTTGACCGTGAAAGTGTAATGAAAATTGCCGGGGCAGGGAACCGCACGCTCCATTTCTGGGTGCGGGAGGATGCCGTGTTTGTGCCCTTTGTGAATTGCTGCCTGCACCGCATGACTTTGTTTGAACAGAACGATATCGGCGGCCTTTCGGTTACGGGCCTGCCCGCCAACCATGATGCCTATGCTCAACACCTTTCTGTTGAGGAACCGGGATTTCGCTTGTTTTACGGCCCGGACGGTGCCTGGCTTACAGGAGAAACCGTTAACTATATGCGCGGCAAAAAATACGATGTTATGGTGATGGATGCCACCGTGGGCGACACGGTGGGAGATTACCGCATGGGGGAGCATAACAGCATTCCCATGCTGCGCCTGATGGTTCCCTCATTTAATACTTTGGAAATTACCCACAAAAAAACGGCTGTTATCTTAAGCCATATGGCAATGTGCCTGCATAAATCTCACGAAAGAACCGAACTGATTGTGCAGGAGAATGGCTTCACCGTGGCTTATGACGGCATGGTGTGGGAAGTGTAATAATGATTGAATAATCCCGAAAGGACTTATATGGCATTTTCACCCGACCCCATTCAAAAGGCCGTGCCTGCCGTAATTGACTGGTTCGGCAAAAATAAAAGAGATTTGCCTTGGCGCAGGGAGCCTACGGCATATCACATCTGGATTTCCGAAATCATGCTGCAGCAGACCCGGATTGAAGCGGTGATTCCCTATTATTTCCGCTTTTTGGAGGCGCTGCCTACGGTGCGGGATTTGGCGCAGGTGCCCGACGATGTGCTTATGAAGCTGTGGCAGGGCCTTGGCTATTACAGCCGTGCCCGCAACCTGAAAAAAGCTGCCGCAGTGATAACCGATGAATACGGCGGGGTGCTGCCTCAAACGGCTGCCGAACTGAAAAAGCTGCCCGGCATCGGTGACTACACCGCAGGGGCCATAGCATCTTTGGCATACGGGTGCCCCGAGCCTGCCGTGGACGGCAATGTGATGCGCGTTTGCATGCGGCTGACCGGCTGTGACGATGATGTTATGCAGCCCTCCGCCAAACAGGCGGTAACCGCCGCCCTCAAAGCCGTTTATCCTTCGGGAAATGATGCTGCTCTGCTCACTCAGGGTCTGATGGAATTGGGCGAGGTGGTTTGTATTCCCAACGGAACGCCTCTTTGTCTGAACTGCCCTTTGCGTGAAATCTGCGTGGCCTGCCGTGAGGGCAGGGCGGGGGAGCTGCCCGTTCGCAGTGCAAAAAAAAGCCGCCGCATAGAAGAAAAAACCGTGTTTTTGCTGCAATGCGGCGACAAATATGCACTTTCCAAACGCCCACCCGTCGGGCTTCTTGCCGATTTGTGGGAGTTTCCAAATGTGTCCGGTCATCTTTCCCCCGGTGAGGCTGCCGCCTTTGCCGATTCCGCTTTGGTAGAGCCCCTGGGAGCGGCCAAACACATTTTTACTCATATTGAATGGCACATGGTGGGTTACCGTGTTATTCTGCCCGAGCAGACCCGGGGCTATGTATGGGCAGCCAAAGAAGAAATCCTGGAGCAATATGCCGTTCCGACGGCGTTTAAGTACTATATTGCGAAGCTTTAAAAAGGAGAATGAGGATTATGCTGAAAATTGGTTTAGTCGGTACCTGGCATGTGCATTTCGGGGGCTATGCCCGCGAGGTTTCCTCCCGTGAGGATTGCAAAATAGTTGCACTGTGGGACCCTTCCGAGGAGGCCGGCAAAAAATTTGCCGAACAGTTCAACTGCGAGTATGTGGCGGATTACGATGCGTTTCTTGCCCGTGAAGATGTGGAGGCCATTATGGTTTGCTCCTCTACCGATTTGCACAAGGAGCTGATGGTGAAGGCCGCCAAGGCCGGGAAACACATCTTTACCGAAAAGGTGCTTTGCTTTAACGAGAAGGACGCTCTTGAGGTAAAGGAAGCCGTAAAGAAGAGCGGCGTGAAATTCTGCATCTCCTTCCCCTGGCGCAGCAGAGGGGATTTCCTTTATATCAAGGATGCCATAGACAACGGCCTTGTAGGCAAGGTGAATTATATCCGCATGCGCAACGCTCACAACGGTGCAGGTGCCGATTGGCTGCCCAAGACCTTTTATGACAAAAAGAGCTGTGGCGGCGGTGCCATGATGGATTTGGGTGCTCACTCCATGTATTTGCTCAACTGGTTCCTCGGCCGTCCCCAAAAGGCTGCTTCCGCATTCACCAATGTTATCGTGAATTCCGTTGAGGATAATGCCGTTTCCGTTCTCACCTATGAGGGCGGTGCAATCGGCGTGAGCGAAACCGCTTTTGTTGCGCCCAATAACCCCTTTGAACTTGAGGTTGTGGGCGATAAAGGCACCATTCTGGCAGGCGGTATGTTTGACCGCCTTTGCTACAACATCGGTGACGGTTGGGTATACCCCCGTCTGCCTCAGGGCAAGCCTTCCCCCCTCAATATGTGGGTGGACGGAATTCTGAACGGTACGGAGATTCCCTACACCGTTGAGGATGCGGTTGATTTGTCCTATACCATGGAATTGGCCTACAACAATGTGATTGAATAATTATTCCGGAATTTTCTGATTGAAATCCGTCGGATTCCTGCCTGAATAATTCGCCGTATGTGCGCAAAATTCGCAAAAGTATTCCTGTTGATTTGTTCATATTATCTTTTCTGATTTTTGATTATTATCCGATTACAACGGAATAATAATCCGATTACAACGGAATAATAATTTTTTCTTGACAGGCATATACATTTTATAGTATTATATATCAGCGGCCCGGATAAGTGGTGGAGTCTGTCATAGAGCATTGCTCTATTTGTTTTGGGTCGTGTTTTGCTTTGCTGTTTTGCCGGTGAGGGGGTGTTGTGCCCTTTTGCGGCTATCTGCATTCAAAATGATTTGACAGAGCCTACCTTGTGCAGGCTCTGTTTTTTTGTGAACAGACTGATATTCAGCCACCGCAAGAAGGAGAGTATCGCAAATGCCCCAAATCACAATCGCTGCCCTCGTTATCTTTGCCCTGACTTATGTCCTGATGATGGCGTTCCAGAAAATACGCCCTCATGTTGCCGTCACCTCGGCGCTTGTTTTTATCGTGCTCGGTATTATCGCCGTTGCCAAGCCCGATTTGTTCGGCGCGGAGTTCTTCCAAACCGCAAACGGTACATTCCGCTTCGGCTTTATGGATGCCATAAAGGAAATTGACTGGAATGTTATCATGATGATTGCGGGCACCATGGGTACAGTCTCGCTTTTCATCGAAAGCAAAATGCCCCAGCTGATGAGTGATATGCTCATTTCCAAAATGCCCAATGTCAAGTGGGCGGTGGTTGCCGTTTCACTGTTTGCCGGTATTGTTTCGGCTTTTGTAGATAATGTGGCAACCGTGCTGATGATTGCCCCCGTTGCCCTTGCTTTCTGCAAAAAGCTGAACATTTCTCCCGTACCCGCCATTATCTGCATTGCTGTTTCCTCCAACCTGCAGGGTGCGGCAACACTGGTGGGTGACACAACCTCCATTTTGCTGGCAAAAGCCGCTTCTCTTGATTTTTCCGACTTTTTTGTAGATGAGGGCAAGCCCGGTATGTTCTGGGTGGTGGAAGCCGGCGCCCTTGCCAGTGCCTTGATTATTCTTTTTATGTTCCGCAAGGAGACGGGCAAAATCCATTTTACCGATTTAACAAAGGTAGAGGATAAATTTCCCACCTTCCTGCTTGTTGGTACCGTAGTTGCACTGATCGGCGTTTCCTTTATTCCTTATAAGGAGCAGGCAGCAGGAGGCTTCTACAAGCCCGCCATCACCAACGGCCTTATCTGCATCGGATTTTTTGTGCTGGGTATCATCCGCGAGCTTATTCGCAAAAATCCCGAAACCGTCAAAAACGCATTCAAGGAAATTGACCTTTACACCATCGCTTTGCTGACCGGGTTGTTTGTGGTAATCGGCGGCGTCAAGAGTGCAGGGGTGATTGATGTTATCGGCAAGGCAATCGCTTCATTGGGCTCCGGCTCCGTGTTTGCGGTTTACACCATTGTGGTGTGGCTTTCCGTTCTGCTTTCCGCTTTTATCGACAACATTCCCTACACGGCAACCATGCTTTCCATTGTGCCCATTATCGCGGCAGATATCGGTGCAGAGCCCAAGCTGCTGTTTTACGGCTTGCTGTGCGGTGCCACTCTGGGCGGCAACCTTACCCCCATCGGTGCCAGCGCCAACATCACGGGTATCGGCATTTTGCGTAAAGAAGGTTACAATGTGAAAAGCGGTACCTTCATGAAATACGGCGTGCCGTTCACCCTGACGGCGGTATTTGTGGGATATGTTATGATCTGGGCCATCTGGCACTGATTAAACAATAATACATCAGCCTCTCGAAATGCGATCCATATAATCGCTTTTCGCGGAGGCTGTTTTTATGTCAGGAGTTTCGCTGTGATTTACCGATTGTCGTCCTCTGCAGTGATTGACGAATTGTTTCTTGACAAAACGCGGTTAATAGGATAAAATAAAATGAAATTTGAATATCCTTATTAAGAGCGGCTGAGGGGACAGGCCCTGCGAAGACCGGCAACCTGGCAAAGTGCCAAGGTGCTAAATCCTGCGGTGGTTTTACCGGAAGATAAGGATTTTTTCCG
>JAZRWZ010000030.1:0-3220 GCA_045599985.1 Acutalibacteraceae bacterium
ATTGATTTTATCTGCTCCCCCTGCTCCTATCTGGAGGGCAGAAATCCCGAGGTTGACTGGACGGAAATGTACCCTGCCGATTCGGTCAGGCTCCACGGGAAAATGTGCTTTCAGGAGTGCGACATCCGCACAAGCCTCACAACGCTGCTGAGCGAAAAGCATATTGCCCTTGACCCCAACCGGGTGTATACCGCCCCCATCTGGAGGGGCCCCGATACCGTGGAAAAATCCGTTTTCCTGCTGCGCAGGGCGTTTTGCCGCCAGTTAATCAAGGGCAACGGCCTTTGGTGGTTTGATATGTGGGGCGGGTGGTTCAGCGACCCCGCCATGATGGAGGAAATGCGGCGGTTCCGTCAGATTTACGGCGAAAGCCTTGCTTTCAAAAACAGAGGGAGCATTGCCGAGGTGGCCGCCTTTGCGGATGAGAGCGCCTACCGGCTGATGGCGGATTCCCCGTTGAGGGAGGCCGCTTCGGCTCAGCGCAAGGCTCTGGGCTATATGGGGACGCCCTATGATATGTATGATATTTCGGATTTTGATTTGGTGAAGGGCCGGTACAAGGCGTTTGTTTTCGCTTCTCCCGTGGAAACGCCCGGCATGAAAAATGCTCTTGCCTTCTGCCGCAAAAACCGTATTCCCTTTTTGGCATCCTCTGCGGAGAATCAGAATTTTTCTGTCTCGGAGCTGAGAGAATTCTGCAGGAAAAACGGGGCGAAAATTTATTGCGAAACCGATGATATTCTGTATATCAACAGCCATTATGCCGCCCTTTATGCCGTAACGGCAGGGGAGAAGGAAATCCGACTTTATGAGCAAAAAAGAATCCGCCGGATTCTTCCCGAAGAAGGGGAAGCCACAGTATCGGACAGGATAACGGTGTTCGCCGGGCAGGGTGAAACCGTGCTTTTTGAAATCTGTATGGAAAAGAATAAGATTGCCTTTGAAAGAACGCTGTTTGCGGATGACGGCTCCGACAGGGAATATGCAAAATCGGCGGTATACACGCTGACCGAATAACAAAAGTTTTACGCTGACCGAATAACAAAAGTTTTACCGTCTTGCCAGTTTGCCGGGCAGATGGTATAATAAGGAAACCATTGATTCAGCGGGGAGGAATTTGAATGATTCTGGATAAAGGCAAAAAGGTTTTTCCGGCAATAACCGCCGTTCTCGGCGTACTGATTTTTGCCGCCATATTTGTTTTGAGGCTTAACCTTGCGGCTGTTGTGGGCGTTGCCTATATGTGCATCATGTCCGCCCTCATCATATTGAGCCTTATCATTAAGAAAAAAGTGTATCTGGGTAATTTAATCGGCTACGGTGTGCCCGGCCTCGGCATCATGCTTTACTACACCATTTTCGGTATGGATGCCGGTTTCGGCGCTTTCACCACCGGCTTGGCAGGGTTCAAAACCGCCGAGCATCCTTTGCTTATGCACGGTGCCGGTATTTTTGTCAGGGCAGGGGGAAACCTTCTTCTCGCTTTGCCGTGGCTGATTGTGCTGGCGCTGCTTGTGTTGACGGCCATCAAAAAGAAAAAAGCGCAGAAAGTGCTTTCCACCGTGCTGAGCCTTGTGCTTGCCGCCACCACCGTTTTGTATGTGCTCACCATGAATCTGCGCTCCGTGCCCCATACCAAGCGTATGTGGGAGGGACAGTTCGATTATCTGGGCGCAATTGACCGCTGCGGCAGTGAAAACCCCAATGTGCTGTTTATTCTGATGGATGACATGGGCTGGGGCGATATTTCCGCCAACGGCGCCATTTTTGATACCCCCAACTTTGACCGTATCTGTGACGAGGGTGTCAGCTTTGATAATTTTTATGCCAGTTATTCGGTTTGTTCCCCCTCCCGCTTTGCAGCCATGACGGGCCGCTACCCCTTCCGCGGCTTTGCGGATAACGTGATGTACCCCACGGTGAACTGCGTTTCCCCCTTTGCCGCCACAAGGCTTTTTAATTCCATTGAGATGGGTGCCAACTGTGACGGTATGCTGGGGGATGAAATCACCATTGCCGAGGTGTTTCAGAATGCCGGTTACGATACCGCCTGCTTCGGCAAGTGGCATCTGGGCGATTACGACGAATACCTGCCCACCAATCAGGGCTTTGACTATTTCTACGGCAGCCACTATGTAAACGATATGAAGCCCTTCTACCATGTGAGGGAGGAAAACGGCGAATACGAAATCGTTCACGGCACCGATGAACTCAAGGACCAGAGCAAGGCAACGGAATGGATTAACAAGGATATGTTCTCCTGGCTGGATAATCAACTGAAAACGGACAATCCCTTCTTTATCTATTACGCCTCTCCGTGGCCCCATGCCCCTGTTTTTGCAGGGGATTCCTTTGACGGAAAATCCGGCATGGGCACTTATGTTGACTGCATAACCGAGGTGGATTATTACCTTGGCCTTCTGTTTGCCAAGCTGGAGGCGGCAGGGGAACTGGATGACACCATCATTGTGTTCACAAGCGATAACGGCCCTGCGCTGGAGGGCTCAACGGGCGAACTCAGAGGCGGCAAATACCTGGCCTACGAAGGCGGCCAGAAGGTGCCCTTCGCCATTCGCTGGGGCAACAACGGCGGCATCTGGGAGGCGGGCGCAAAACGCACCCAAAGCGCCACCCTTGTGGATTTGTTCCCCACGCTGATTAATTTGTGCGGCATTACCGGCGGCGGTAAGCTCAATTATCTGCCTGCGGACAGAGTGATTGACGGCATTTCCATGCTCCCGGTGCTTAAGGACGACTCGGTTATACATACAAGCGATTGCCCGATTCTCTACATGAAGCGCGAAAAACTCAAGGCAATCCAGTACACCGTTCCCACCAGGGATATCCTCAGCCGCGGGGAATACATGAACTATGATTACAAGGTGCTCAAGGATAACGAATATATTGATTTCAAATACTTCCAAAGGATTCAGAACGACAACTCCGCATTCTTTGATAAATTCCGTAAAAACTGGCTTCATATTCTCTCCGACGATGCGGGGGAAAACTATAACAGAACGCCGGTTTATCCCACCGTTTCCGCCGAGATGAGCGATAAGATGGATGAGATTATGCAGGAGTTCAAAACAAACCGCAGGGGAATGGTAAGGTGATGGCATGCCTCCGCTTTCAATCATGATAAAGCCGGCCTCCAGCCTGTGCAACATGCGCTGCCGCTATTGTTTTTATCACGATGTTTCCAACCTTCGTGAGGTAAAAA
>JAZRWZ010000031.1:0-3497 GCA_045599985.1 Acutalibacteraceae bacterium
TGCAGCATTGACCGAACTGCAGAACACCAATCAGACAAGCAAGCTGATGGCCATGCAGGAGGAAATGAAGACCGCCCCCTTCGGTGATGTGTGGAAGGAATTCTTAAGTCGCAGCGGCCTTTGCGAAAACTACTATGATGAGATTGAGCAGTACGAAAAGGAAGTATTGCTGAAGCGATAATTTCAATTTGTGTAACAGCCCTACCCTACAGAAATGTAGGGCTGTTTTTTTGCAATATTCAACAAATTTCGCCATGTAAATTTGGATTGCCATTCCCTCTTAATCATAGTATAATATCTCAGACCGATTGTTTCACCGAATGATAATCGGAATAAGGGAGGTAATTTTTTGAAAAAATCAAAACTCCAGAATGCCCCGGGCGAAACCAGGTATGTATCCAAAATTGAGTATGCCAGCTTGATTATTGCCCGTATCGGCGGCATGTTCGGTTCCACGCTTACCGGCGCTTTGGCCACCACATTCCTGTATGAGCTCTATTTTGTGGGCACCAGTTACGGCAGCGATAAAATCGCCCACATGAGCGCCGTGCAAACCACCATTACCACCATTCTCGGCCTTATCATGCCGGTTGTTGCCGGTGTTATTGTGCAAAGATGGAAGAGCCATTGGGGCCGCTACCGTCAGTGGTACATCATCTGCTCCATTCCCATTTTTGTGCTTACCGTTACCTTCTACTGGGTTCCCAAGGGCTGGACTCCCGAGCAGATGTGCCTGTTCCGCTACATCCTTATGGCAACACAGACCTTCTTCAATGCCTTCAATACCCTTGGCCAGAACCTGCTGCAGGTAATTACCCCCAACTACAAAGAGAAAAAATCCATCGCCACAATCTGGCAGATTTCATATTACATCGGCTACGGCCTTGCCTACCTGAGCCCCGAGCTGTTCAAGCTCTTTGTTCCCAAGGGCTCCGAAGGTTACTCCGACAGATACCTTGTGCTGACCCTGATTGCCTCCTCCATCACTTTGGTGGGCAACCTGATGTGCGGTATCTTCTGCCGTGAAAGAATCGAACTTCCCAAAGCCCAAAAGTCCAATTACAACCTGATTTCTCTTTTCAAATACAAGAATTACAGAGCCTATCAGTACTACACCTGGGTGAATGTGCTTGCCAACCTGGGCAAATTCTCCACCTTCCTTGTAGGTATCACCGTGGGCTCCTCCAATGTAATTCTGCTCACCATCCCCACTGCCGCGGGCACCGTTGTGGGTAACCTGATTTGCGGTTATGTAGCCAAGAAGCATGAGCCCACCAAAATTCTTCGCTTCTGCGGTGTGTATTCCATGGCTGCCGCCATTTTGCTGTTTGGCATCTGCTATGTAGAAAAATGTATGGGTCTTTACTTCTGGCAGAACTGGTATGCCGCATTCTTCTACATCTTCTACTTCATCTTCGGCATCGGCGTTGGTCTGCAGGAGCTTTCCAACTCCCACTTTACCGTGGAGTACTATGACTACCTTGAATGGCAGGTCGGCGAAAGAATCGAATCCGTTCAGGGCATTATCCCCGGCTGGATCAACTCCGCCTTCACCTATGCCAAGGATATGGCAATCCCCTTTATCATTGCATGGATTGCCTACCCCACCAACGACGACTCCAAGGTTGAGCTGATTGACGTGATTCAAAGACGTCTGCAGACCGGTGAGCTCACCAAAGAGCAATACCTGACCACCTGCCTGTGGCTGGTTGGCCTGCTCGTATTCACCTATGCCCTCTGCAATGTGTTCAAAGCGCTCATCATTAAATTCTTCTACTCCGTTGAGGGCGAAGAAAAAGAAAAGATGTACCGCGAATTGGCCGTCATCAGAGAAAAGGTACATGAGCAAAACGAAGGTATTACCGATACCGATAACAGCGGCGAAAGCGTAAACGCCGACGCATAACAAGTAAATAATTACAGCCCGTACAGTTCGATTCACACTGTACGGGCTGTTCTTTTTTGGTTACAGCATGGCTTCGTCCTGCTGCCTTTGCTTTTTTCGGTATATTAAAATGGGCACGGCTGCGCCGATTCCAATCCCTACTGTAATGCCGATTACGATGAACAGCCACCACTGCGGATTTTTCTTATCTTCCGTTTTTGTTTCAAGCTTTGAATCTTCCGCCTTTTTCTCAATCAGGGTAGAAACAGCCTGTTCTTCCGTATACTTTTCGCCGAAGGCATCTTCGTATGAAAAGATGATTTTTCCTTTCACATCACCAAGCACTTCTTTTGAAACCTGAAGATTTACATTGCAGGATTTACTTTCCCCTGCGGCAATCGTGCCGGCAAAGCTTGTTCCGCCGGAAATGAGGCCGTCAATCTCATAATCTGTTTTTGCATTAATTATTTCACTTTTGCCGGTGTTCATCAAAATAATATTCAGTGAAACGGTTTCACCCTGAACAACCTTTTTCGGCAGCACCGCCCCGCTGAAATCAAGGCTTGTTGATTGCCTGACATCTGCATAAACCGAGGTGACAAAAGAATAGGGAGAGCCGTTTGAATCCTCATATTCTGCGGAAATATTCAGTTCATGTCTGCCCTGTACCGCCGAATAAACTGCGGTCAATTCTGTCTTCCAACTGAAGCTTTTACCTGCACCGATTGAATCAATAAACAGTGTTCCCGTTCCGTCGGGAACAATTTCTTTTTCTGCATCTGTCAGAGAAAAAAGTATGTTTTTGACAGCCCTGGTTTTGCTTTTATTCGTTACCGTAACCGTAAGAGTTGACTTTTCTCCCGGAGTAATAAAACCGTTTTCAATTTCGTACCCGGTTATCATAAGATGAGGTTTTGAATTGTCATCTGCTTTTTTCTCAGTCGCTTTATTTTCTTTAACATCCGCATATACGGTACTGCTTACCGAAAACGAAGCTCCGTCTGCATTTTCATATTCAGCTGAGAAATTCAGTTCATGTCTGCCGCCCTTTGCCGTCTTTATTGCCGTGACGGCAGTTTCCCATGTGCAGCTTTTCCCGGCAGGAATCGAATAAACATAATATGTGCCGGTTCCTTCGACTATTATTTCGTTTTCGGAATCAGAGAGCGTGAACAGGATATTCTTCACATTGGTTGTTATGCGCATGTTTTTTATTGTCAGAACAATCTTTGATTTGACTCCGGGTGTCAGAATATCGGTATCAAGCTTATAATCGGACACCATAAGCCGTGGCGTTGAGATATCAACCGTCTTCTCTTCTGCATATACATTCATACCAAAAGCAAGCAAAAGGATAAAACAAAAAGTACAACTGATTCTTCTTTTCACAATGTTACCTCACAGTTCACGGATATTATCGACAATGCTTGCCTTTGTCTGCTCCTTGATTTTCAAGAAAAGATTGACCGAACAGATTATGAATATCACGGCACAAACAGCAAGAGGAATAAACGGATTATAGACAAGCCCGATAGATGTGTCTTTGACTTTTTCATAGATTTTTATACCCGAAACTCCGAGAGCATAGATTGAAAATCCGCTGACAAGACCA
>JAZRWZ010000032.1:0-1383 GCA_045599985.1 Acutalibacteraceae bacterium
CCGCCACCTGGCGCGGAAAATAAAAAAATCGTAGAGGTCGGTGTCCTCGACGACCCGCTATATCGTGTTCTAAAGGGGTGACCTTGTGACCGCCCGCATCAACAGTTCCCCGTAGGGTGGGGTGACCGCACCCCGCCGCAAAATCAAAAAAGGAATAAGAAGACCTGCCCGGTGGGCAGGTCTTCTTATTCCTTTTTGAAAATTAGAAGTTTGCTTGCCACATAATTCAGCACGATCACGATGATATTGGACAGCGGCTTCCAAAGAATTTCACTTTGCGCCAACCGATCAACTGCCGCATACATGATAGCCATATCGAGAACACCCGTGGCAATTCGACAGGAGAAAAAGGAAAGAAGCTCATGGAAAAAGACATCTTTGGCAAAAGACTTGCTTTCAAATGCCCATAGCTTATTGGTGATAAACGCAAACAGGACAGAAGCGAGCCACGCAGTGGCGGTGCTGGGTAGATTTGGGATGCGTAGCACATCGAAACACAGATAATAGACAGCCATATTGACGGCGGTCGTCAGCACCCCCGAAAATGTCATAGAGAATAAGCCCACGGAAACGGCGCAGTAATTCTTGAATGGTTTTCATTTGACCCGCTCCACACTTTCCCGGTTGCTTTCAGCAATGATATAGTGAGGGCGCTTTTTCACTTCTATGTAGGTTTTGGCAATGTACTGCCCTATAATTCCCTAAGCCGCCAACTGAACACCGCCGATGAAGATGATAACACAAATCGTAGATGCCCAACCGGCAACAGGGTCACCGAATACCGTTTTACGGATAATGATGAAAAGGAGCGCAAAGAAAGAGCAGCCGGTCATAACCAACCCCGACCAAGAGACAATGCTCAGCGGCACTTGGGAGAAATTGATAATGCCGTCAATGGCGTATTTGAACAGCTTCCAAAAGCTCCACTTGGTTTCACCGGCGACCCGCTCTACATTCTCATAGGGCAGCCAATAGGTGCGAAATCCAATCCAGCCGAAAATACCCTTGGAAAAGCGGTTTTGTTCGCCCATAGCGACAATGGCATCCACCATTTCTCGTTTCATCAGCCGAAAATCTCTTGCCCCGTCCACTTCATCAGCATCAGAGATCTTGTTGATGATCTGATAGAATTTCCGGGCAAACCAACTGCGGATCGGCGGCTCACCGGCGCGGCTGACCCGCCGCGTGGCCACGCTGTCATATTCGCCGCTTTGCAGGATTTTCAACATCTGCGGCAGCAGCGCCGGAGGGTCTTGCATATCTGCGTCCATGACGGCAATATAATCACCGTCTGCGTTACAGAACCCGGCATACATGGCTGCCTCTTTGCCAAAGTTGCGGGAAAAGGAGAGATATTTGGCATGGGCATCCTCGGCGGCGATC
>JAZRWZ010000033.1:0-31348 GCA_045599985.1 Acutalibacteraceae bacterium
TTCATTTTTATCAGTCAAGGTAATCGCAAAGGGCTTTCATATCCTTTGCCGTAACGGTGGCCCTGATGGGGGAGGCCTCATACAGCTCGGGGGTGGTAACGCCGCTGTAAACCAGGGCGCAGGGGATATTGTGGTTATAGCCTATGGCAATATCCGTTTCCAGCCTGTCACCGATGAAGGCCAGCTCCTCTGCCTTGCAGCCAAGCAAACCGGTAATGTAATTCACCGTGGCTGTCATGGGCTTGCCGAATACGGTGGGGTGCCTGCCCGTGGAGGCGGCAAACAGGGCAATCATGGAGCCGGTATCGGGCATATAGCCCTCTGCCGTGGGGCAGTTGAGGTCCGGGTGAGTGGCAAAATATTCGGCGCCGTTGGCCAAAGCCTTTACCGCATCCCACATTTTCTGGTAGGTGATGGTGTTGTCAAAGCCCAACAGCACAATGTCGGGATTTTCGGTTACCAACCGCAGTCCCGCCTTTTCACAGTCGGCGGTCAGCCGCTCGTTTCCCAACAGAAAAATGCGTTTTCCCGCCCGCTGCCGCTTTAAATAATCAATGGCTACATGGGAGGAGATGATAACTCTGTTTTCATCCACGGGAAAGCCCATTTTTGCCAGCTTATTGCGGCAGACCTCCACATTGTTGGAGGAATTGTTGGTGAAAAAATAAAAGTCACGGCCGCTTTGCCGCACGGCCTTTAAGAATTCATCGGCACCGGGAATGATGGAACCGTCCAGATAAAAGGTGCCGTCCATGTCTACAATAAAATACTTGGTTTTTTCAAATACGCCCATGATTGTGTTCCGTTTCTCTGCAAAAATCTTTTGGAATAAAAGTGAAACAAGGGACCGGATAGGGTCCCTTGTGCTGTATCAGAAGGTTTTAACCAGTTCCTTCAGGTAGGCTTTGAAATCCTCACCGATTTCGGGGTGGTTCAGAGCCACCTCACAGTTGGCTTTCATAATGCCCATCTTGTTGCCCATGTCGTAGCGCTTGCCCTCAAAATCATAGGCAAGCAGGCGGCCTGCGGCACCCAGGTCTGAGAAAACATCCGTCAGGTAGAATTCCTCATCATCGGGGGTGGCGGCAAGGCCCTTGGCAATCAGGTCAAAGGCTTCGGGGGCCAGCACCACACGGCCGAGAATGGAATATAAAGACATAACCTCCTCGGGCTTCGGCTTTTCCACGATTTTGTAGCAGCCCATGGTGCGGGGGTCACCGGGGATTTCGGTAATGCCCAGGGAGCAGTAGAGGCCGATTTTGTCGCGTTCCACAGCCTGCACGCCCACCACGGTTTTCTCGTGCTCTTCATAGACTTTGCAAAGCTGACCGATGGCGGGGTTGCTGTCGTTAATCACCACATCGTCGCCGTACAGCACGGCCACGGGGTCATTGCCGGCAAAGGCCTTGGCGCAGTAGAGGGCATGGGCCAGACCCTTGGTTTCTTTTTGGCGGATATAGCTGATGTTGGCAAGCTCGGAAACTCTGAGCACATCGTCCAGCAGTTTCTTTTTGCTCTCTTTCCCCTCCAGATTTCTTTCCAGTTCAAAGGAGTGATCAAAGTGATCTTCAATAATGCCTTTGCCGCGGTTGGTAATCACCAGAATATCGGTGATGCCGGCGGCGGCAGCCTCCTCCACCAGATACTGGATGGCAGGCTTATCCACAATGTTCAGCATCTCTTTGGGCACGGATTTGGAAGCGGGCAGCACGCGGGTGCCCAAACCGGCGGCAGGGATGATGGCTTTTGTAATTTTCATAGGTGATACATCCTTTCACTTTTTTTAAAGGGAGAGTCTGTCTGCCAGACTTATGAGCAAATCGGCGGCAAATTCAAAGCTGAAAACGCCGCAGATAAAACTGAGCACGGAAACACCGCCTGCACGCACCAGCATGGCGCGGAAGGTATTTTCATCCGCACAGCGCTCGTGCAGCACCCCCATGTCGTGCAGCACCTTTTTGTAATAGGCCTTGTCGGCAGTCAGCGCCGAAAAGATGCGGCACAGCAGCTGCCCCACAAGCACGGCAATGGCAACAGGGTCCCTCAGCATGGCGGCGGTGCCTTTGGCCAAAGCCTCGGAGAGCTGTTCGTTGCTGTAAACGGCGGGTGCCTCGGCGGTGTAGTCGGGTGCCGAAGCGGCGGGCGCGGCGGTTTTATCGGTGGGAGATTCCGCTTTGGCCGGAGCGGATTCGCTTTCCGCCTCGTAGGCGGCCTCCACATTGGCATAACTCATTTTGGTGAAGTCGGCGTAGTACTTCTCCATAAGAGGGGATAAGCAAAGGGAGAGAGCCAGCAGAATGCCCATGAACAAAAAGCCCACCTTTGCCATGCGGCGGTAGAAGAAGTAGTAGGGGGTCAGGAAAAACGCCGCCCAGTTCCAGGAGAATTTTTTGGATTCATTCTGAGAGAAACTGCGGAATTTCGGCATGAATTTATGGATGCGCCTGCGCACAAACAAGGCCACATCCCCGGTCATTTCGCCGCCGATAAGCGCCTTTTGCTCCTCATTGTAGGCTGCCGTAAAGGGAGGGGCGAAGGGCGGAAAAGCGCCGAAGGGAGGCTGTGCGGTATTGGGCTTGGGATTGCTGCAGCGGCTGCACTGCATGGTGCCGGATTCGTTTGGCTGCCCGCAGATGGGGCAAATCCAGCCCTGCCCGGCGGTGTTTTCGGCTTCCGGTGCGGAATCGGGCTCTGCGGCATTTTCGGGCTGCCACACATAGCCGGAGGCGTGAAGGTAGCCGTTTACGCAGCTGTGAAGTTTATTGTAGCACTCGCGGTGCTGGGGCGTGGCGCACTCGGGGCAAACAACAATGTCTTCGCCCTCGTGCATGGGCTGCCCGCAGCCGGTGCAGATTTGGTTCTCGTAGTTCATTCATTTCACCTCTTCGTGACACTATCATATTATTTTAGACGATTTGTGAACAAAATGCAATTAAAATTAAAAATATAATTATCTCTTTACATCGGTGAAGAATTTAAGTATAATATATGCTGATTTATTGTGCAGTACAAGAGAAAAATCAAAAATTGCGCAGAATAATGAGGTGTGCCCCGGCTTTTTTGAGTGGGCATTCTGCGGGCCGGAACCGTGAAAAACGGTGGGCTTGCAGCCCGGCAAAAAGCGGCGGTACGGCTCAGACCGGCATAACGCCCTCTGCGCAAAGAAACGGCACGAATTTTCAGTTTAGGAGAACTTTTTATGATTCAGTACGAAGAATTACGCCTTTCCCTTTTGGATAAGCAGGAAAAATTAGACCAGCTCAAAATCGCACTCGGTCTGGACAAAGCCGCCGCGGAGGTTGCCGAGCTGGAAGCGCAGATGGGCGAAAACTCATTTTGGGACGATAACGAGAATTCCCAGAAGGTGCTTCGCCGCAAGAGCCAGTTGGAGAATAAAATCAAATCCTACGCCAACCTGAAAACCGCTTTCGAGGATGCCCTCACCTTTATTGAATTGGCAGACGAGGAAGAGGATTTGGAGCTGTTGGATGAATGCACCGCCAATGTGAATGATTTTATCACAAAGCTGGATGCCATGACCCTGAGCACTCTGCTGACGGGTGAGTACGATTCCAAAAACGCCATTCTTACCTTCCACGCCGGTGCCGGCGGAACCGAGGCGCAGGACTGGAACCAGATGCTGGTGCGCATGTATGAGCACTGGGCCGACAAGCACGGCTTCAAGGCCAGCTTGCTGGACTTCCTTGACGGCGATGAGGCGGGTCTGAAATCCGCCGTGTTGCTGGTGGAGGGCGAAAATGCCTACGGCTTCCTCAAAAGCGAAATGGGTGTGCACCGTCTGGTGCGCGTTTCCCCCTTCGATGCCTCCGGCAGACGCCACACCTCCTTTGCCTCTTTGGAGGTTATGCCCGAGATTGACGATACCGTGGATGTGGAAATCAACCCCGAGGATATCAAAATCGACTATTACCGCGCCAGCGGCGCAGGCGGGCAGAAGGTTAACAAAACCTCCTCTGCGGTGCGTCTGACTCACATCCCCACGGGCATTGTGTGTGCCTGCCAGGTGGAGCGCAGCCAGCACCAGAACCGCGAGGTTGCCATGAAGATGCTCAAATCCAAGCTGATTGAAATCAAAGAGAGAGAGCATCTTGATAAAATTGACGATATCAAGGGTGAGCAGCGTGAAATCGCATGGGGCAGTCAGATTCGCTCCTATGTGTTTATGCCCTACACCCTTGCCAAGGACCATCGCACCGGTTTTGAAATCGGTAACATCAATGCGGTGATGGACGGCGAAATTGACGGATTTATTACTGCCTACCTGCAGATGGAGGCAAATAAGGACTGATTGGCCTGCCATTGCCCCACAGGAGGGGAAAAGAGTGAAGATAATTGACATATCCCGTGATATCCGCGGCGTTGAAGTGTACCCCGGTGACCCGGAGCCGGAGCTGACATGGCGCTGCCGCATCGGTGAAAATGCCGATTACAACCTTTCCTCCTTTGCCATGAGCTCCCACACGGGCACCCATGCCGATGCGCCTCTCCATTTTCTGGAGGACGGTGCCCCCATTGATTGCTCCCCGCTGGATGCCTTTATCGGCCCCTGCCGGGTGGTGGAGGTGCGCGGCGGCGTGATTACCGGTGCCGATGCCGAGCGCATGCTGCCTCTCAACTGCGAGCGGCTTCTCGTGAAGGGGAACGGCCGTGCCTTCTTTATGGATGCCTCGGCGGAGCTGTTTGCCGACAGCGGCCTGAAACTGATTGGCACGGATGCACTTTCCGTGGGCTGTCAGGGCAACGAGATGAAGCCCCACAAGGCCTTTCTGCAAAGCGGCGTAGCCATTCTGGAGGGGCTGAATCTGGAAGGGGTCAGGCCGGGAAATTATTATCTGTTTGCCGCGCCCATAAAACTGAATGGCCTTGAGGGCGCCCCCGTGCGGGCCGTTCTTGTGGAGGATTTCATCTTTTGGAGCGGCAAAAACTAAGCCGGAAGAGGTGTAAAATGAAGCGCTTTTTAGATTTTGTGATAAGCCTTGTCTTGCTTATCCTTTTGTCACCGCTTCTTTGCGTTATCAGCCTGATGATTCTGGCAGATGACGGCGGCCCCGTGGTGTTCAGCCAGGAGCGGGTCGGCCGTGACGAAAAACTGTTTCGTATTTATAAATTTCGCACAATGAAAAAGAATACACGCCGTTCCTCCACCGCCGGGTTGACGGAGGCGGAGGAGCAAATCACCAAAAGCGGCAGACTGCTGCGCAAAACCAGTCTGGATGAACTGCTGCAGCTGGTGAATGTGCTCAACGGCAGCATGAGCCTTGTGGGTCCCCGGCCTCTGATTCCCGAGGAGGAGGATATCCACGCCCTGCGCCGCAAATATCAGGTGTATTCCGTCAGACCCGGCATAACGGGCTACGCCCAGGTGAACGGGCGCGATAACCTTTCTGCCGAAGAAAAAGCCCTGTTTGACAAAGAGTACATTGACAAACAGAGCATTCTTTTTGATATTAAAATTTTGATTCGCACCGTTCTTGTGGTGCTTCGCCGTGAGGATATCAAAGAAGGCGGCGAAAATCAGTAACCGAGATATTCCTCCAGACATTGGCCGGAGGCCTTCATGGCCTTGGCGGCGGAAACGCCCACATAGCGCCAGTGCCAGGGTTCATAAGTGATTTTGGTAATATCCTGCTTATTTTTGGGATAACGGAGGATGAAGCCGTAATCGGCGGCATTCTTTTCCAACCATGCGTATTCTTTGGTATTCTCGAAATTGGCGCTGACGCTGGCCACGCAGATATCCATGGCAAGGCCCGCGTTGTGCTCGCTGGTGCCGGGGGGCAGAATGCGCTTGGCGGCCATCTGAGTGGCCTCCGCTTTGGAGTAGCCTTCATCCATGTATTCGTCGATTTTGTTTTCAAAATTGTTTCTCTGTCTGGTAACGGAGCGGTAGCCGGAAACGGGAGTCAGGGTGATGCCGTCCTCCTTGGCGGCCAGATACATCTCGTTATAGTGGGGCGCCACCCGTGAATCCAGACTGCAGCTGGAGCTGTCGCCCTTTATAGAGGGGGACAGGTTCACGCTGTAATTGTCGGGCAGAATAAAATCGCGGTTTACCAGCAGCAGATTCCAGTCGCCGCTCATATCGGCAACGCTGGGATTAAAACCGGCGTAGGCATATTCGTAGCCGGAGGATGCTTTGGTCGTGGCCTTGGTTGTGGCTTTGGTGGTACTCTGTGAGCTGTTGCTTTTGCCCCCATTTTGGCCATTGCTCTTTTTGGTAGTCACTTTGCTTGCGGTCTCCTCCTCATCCTTGCCGAAAACGGAGAAAAGGCCGCTGCGCTTGGGGGAGGAGGTTTCCTCTTTTGACTCGGGGGATTCGTTTTCCGGCTCGTAGTTGAAGGTGTAAAGGGTTTCGCCGCCCTCGGAGGTGATGCCCTCGGGGTCGGTGGCAGGCACCGTGCCGAAGGAATCGCTCTGCCCGGCGGAATAATCCTGAACCGAAGCATCGGATGACTCGGCTTCACTCCTGCTGAAATCGCGGTGGGTGGCAATCACGCCCGCGGCAGCGCCGATGCCCACGCTTGCGGCGGCGGCAACGGCTATGACAATCAATTTTTGTTTATCCATATCTGTACCTCTCCTACGGAAAAATCGCTTTCCGTACCATTAGCATTGTAGTCAACTTCCAAAATAAAGTCAATCTTTTTTTGTTACTAACCGGGTAAGCCCTTTAGTATATATCATCATCAGCCGTCGGATAAAACAGGCCGCAAAGGCCGGATTTTACCAAAGGCGAAAGGAGTGTTCTTTGCCTTGAAAGCAAGAGAAACCGTTAAAAATTACCCCTCCGAACGCAGAATGTACGCGAACTATGTAGTCAAAAACGTGAAAAACATCTGCAAAAACGTGGGACCCAGACCCTCCGGCAGCGAAAAAGAGCTGGAGGCACAAAACTGGATGGCCGAGGAGCTGAAAACCACCTGCGATGAGGTTAAGGTGGAGCCCTTCAAGCTGCATCCCCACGCCTTTATGGGCTGGGTGGAGCTGACCGTGGTGTGTGCCGTGGCCGCCGTTGCCCTGCTGTTTTTGACTCACTTTGATTTTTGCGCCGATTATGCCCGCTATATGCTGATTGGTGCCGTGGCTCTGCTGGCAGTTGCCATCTTCTTTGTTGTGACCGAATTCCTGTTCTATAAGCAGACACTGGATGTCTTCTTCCCGCAAAAAACATCCCACAATGTGGTGGCCGTTCGCAAGGCCTCCGGCGAAACCAAGCGCCGCATCATCTACTCCGGCCATGCGGATTCCGCACCCGAATGGCGCTTTACTTACTGGGGCGGCCCCAAACTGGTTGTGCCCGCCATCGGCGGCGGTCTGGGCGGCGTGGTTTACACCCTTGTGGCTGCCGTGGTTGTGCTGGTGATGGATGTCAACGGCACTTCCCCTGCCGAGAGCAAGGCCGCTTTCGTGCTTTCCATTGTCGGCCTCTGCTTTGTTCCCCTGTTCCTGTTCTGCCTTCTTTTCTACAACAACAAACGCCCCGTTGAGGGTGCCAACGATAACCTGACCGGCTGCCTCTGCTCCATGGCTGTGCCCCGCTTTTTGCAGGACCATGACATCCGTCTGGAAAACACCGAGGTGTGGGTGGTTTGCACCGGCTCCGAGGAAGCGGGCCTGCGCGGTGCCAAGGCATTCTGCAAGGCACACGCCAAAGAACTGCTGAATGACAAGGACGTGGAAACGGTATTCTTCGGCCTTGATACGGTAAGAGATTTTGATTACATGGCTGTTTACCACAAGGATATGACCGGTGTGGTGCACAATGACCCTCAGGTTTCCAAGTTGATTAAGGCCGGTGCCGCCGAGGCAGGCTACGACCTTCCCTTCAAAACGGTATCCTTCGGCTCCTCCGATGCCGCTGCCATTACCCAGGGCGGATTAAAAGCCTCCTGCTTTGCCGCCATGGATCCCGCCCCCGCCCGCTACTATCACACCCGTCTGGATACCCGCGACAATCTGGACCTGAAGACCATTGAGGCCGGTGTTGATATTTGTCTGGAAACCCTGTTCCTCTTTGACGAGAAGGGCTTGCAGGTGGACTGATACAGCATAGTGAACAAACAGCGGAACGCAACGCTGTGAAAAATGCCGATTTTTTGCGGCTTTCACATTCCGCTTGTCATAGTGCGTTTTATTGTGCTATAATAAATCGAATATCCGATATTCGGTTAGTCTGAAAGGAGAAAATCCCGATGAATAAGAAACTTGTTGCCGTTGTTTCTCTGCTTCTGGCATTTGCCATGCTGTTTGCACTGAGCAGCTGTTCCTTAACCAAAGAGGAAGAAACCACTACCGAAACCACGATTGCCGTGAAGACCCCCGGTTTGCCCACCGAGCAGCTCTATGTGGTTGCCGATGACGGCGAAACCTTCTATGTAGATGCCGAGGGCAGCACCCTTGACGAAACCACCACCCTCAACGAGGCCGGTATTCAGGCCAAAAACGAGAAACTGCTGGAATACTTCAACATTAACCTCAACGCTCTGACTGACGGCAAGACCACCGCTGTTGTCAGCCGTGAAGACGGCAAGAGCATCGGCAAGCAGACCGATGCCAACGGCGACCGTGTAAGCTACTGCGAAGAGAACAGCAAGGTTGCCGCCGCCATCGACGGCCTTCGCAAAAAGATGCTGAAGACCGAGGACTATGAGGCAACCGAGTACACCAACAACTTTGCCGATTACCTGCCCGGTGCCGATGTTATCAGCACCCTCACCATTGCCGATGTGGAAAGCTCCACCTGCGTGGAGAATCTGCCCGCCGGTGAAAGAACCGTTACCATCATGCTCAAGTCTCCTGCTGCCAAGGAACTGATTGAAAAGAACTTTGATATGGAAGACCTTGATGCCGTGTATGCCGAGTTTGACAAGGCCGCCAACTACATGACCATCGACAAGGCCGGCACCACCCTTACCTATGTGAACTGCGTTGTTACCATTGTGACCGATATCACCACCGATGAGGTGAAGACCGTAAAATACTCCAAGGGCATCAATGTGGACACCGCCATCACCGGTCAGGGCACTCTGGCGGATGTGGGCACCGTTCCCGTTCACTTCCTTTACACCTACGATGTGAAATACACCATTGACCGCACCGATCCCAACGCCCCCATTGAGGCCGAATAATTGAACAGCAATAAGAAAGACTGCAGACCAAAAATCTGCAGTCTTTTTTGCTCAATATTATGTTGAAGAGAAAACCGATAATAAACCGGAAAAAGATTTACTGAATTTTTCCTACCTTTTCCCACAGCTTATCCGATTTGGCACACCATTTTTCAAAGCCCTCGGGGGTGGCGGGGAAGGCGAGGTAATGCTGCCGCAGGGCAAGGGCAAGGCGGATGCCGCCGAAAACACCCTTCAAAGTGTTTTTGGAAATATTCTTTTTGGAGATGCCGCCGATGATGCCCGACAGGGTTTTGAGAATATCCACCGGCTTGATATCGCCGTTGTCAAGGAATTTGGAGTTAAAGACGATTCCGTTTTTGAAGCAGTATTCGATTTCCTCATCCTTCACGCAGTTGACAACCTTGGTGAGGAATGCCCTGACAAGGGAGAAATCCGCGCCCTGCACCCTGTTGTAATCCCGGTTGATGCTCCAGAGGGATGCCTTGCTGGTATCGCCCTTTTTGAAGGCGCCGTCAAGGGCATCGGCGGCAATATCCATCATCACCATGGCGGAGGTCACGCCCTCGCCGCATTCCGGCTTGGTCAGGCAGGCCGCGTCCCCGGCGGCAATGAAGTTATCCGCCACAAGGGAGTAGGGCGGGCGGCGGTAGGGGGTTGTGCCCTTTTCCACCCGAAGGGTTTCAAAGGTATCCCCCGTGGCGGCATCCAGCTTGTCGGCATCCTTTTGGGCTCTTTCATAACTGCCGGTGGCACCGGTGCCTATAATTTTCTGGTTTTCGTTCATGGAGAAGGGTGCGTACCAGGATTTGGTGTTGAGCCAGAAGGTATTTATGGGCTTTTCACGGAATTCGGCATAGCGAAGAATCACATAAAACATATCCTCGTTTGTCAGCCGGAAGTTTTCAACGCCGTAGCCGTTGGGCAGGGCGCACCTTGCGGCGGCAGCGGAGCCGGAGCAATCCACTACGGTTTTTGCGAAAATCTCCCGGATTCCCTCGGCGGTTTCATACCGGATGCCGCCAATCACACCGTTTTCAAAAATAAACTCTTTGAAGGCTGCGTTATATTCGAATTCCGCCCCGGCGGCCTCGGCGGTTTTCACCATGAGCGCCACATATTCGTGCATGTGAAGGCCCACGGTTTCTGCCGTGGTGGGAACATTGAATTTGTTGGTAGGCGATGATAAATGGTTGCTGGTGAATTCAAAAGCCCAGGCGGGGTCCCCCTCCTTCACCTGCGGCATATCATAGGTTTTCAAATCCGTTTGGGACACATGAAAAATATCCATTCTTGTGCCCAGTGTTTCGGGAGAAAGCTTCTCAATCACCTTTACGGTGTATCCTTTCTTTGCCATTTTGCAGGCAAAGTATGCGCCGGAGGTGGCGGCGCCGATGATAACAACATCATATTTTTTCATTTTTGTCACCATCCTTTATGCGGTATAAATACGGGAATTCTGCCGGAATATGTCATCACCAGTTTATCAATATATTTTATGCCTGTCAAGGCAACCACGGGCTTTTCGGGCGGTCCCGGGTTTTACGGATTGACCGATTGGGAAAAAACGGGTATAATTCAATCATAATACTGTTTTCGGAGGTTATGATGATGACAAAAAAAGTGATTGCCGGGTTAATGGCCTGCGTGCTTGCCATGGGCAGCCTGAACGGGTTCACCGCCTTTGCCGTGAAGGACAGCATCGGTCAGAACAGAATCACGGAAAAAACCCCGCTGCTCAACGAAAAGGGTGAGCTTACGGAGCCGGGCTACTGCTTTAAGAATATGTTTGTTTATGACCGCGCTGCCATAAAGGCCAATCCCCTCTGTATCAAGGAATGGGATTTCTATGAGATTTCCAACGAGCGTTACATTCTGCTTGTGATGATTGCCGATGTTTCCTACGGTGCCACCACCAGCGTGATTCTTCACGATATGGAAACGGGGGAGCAGTTTGCGGCCTCCTCCACAAGTCTGCTGACCTTCGGCAAATACGGCGTGTTTGATACCGATGCCATGACCCCCGGCGTGGTTTCCAAGCACAAGAAAAATTATGAACTGGATATCACCACATACGACGGCTATAAAACGATTGTATTCAACGGCAAAACCGGGAAGCAGGATTACAAGGTTGACCTGAGAATGGATATGTTTGATGACCATGAATCCCTGACCTTTGCGGTCCCTCTTGTGAAAAACAATCCCAAAAAGTTTTATCTTGACCAAAAAATAAACTGCATGCCCGTTACCGGAACGGTTACCGTGGGCGACAGAGTGATTGAATTCAGCCCCGAGGATACCTTTGCCATTCTTGACTGGGGCAGAGGTGCATGGCCCTACCACTCGGGCTGGTACTGGTGCAACGGCAGCAAGCGTATGGAGAACGGTGACATCTTCGGCTTTGAACTGGGCTGGGGCTTCGGTGATGAGGATATCTGCACCGAAAACACGATTTTCTATAACGGCAAGGCTCAGAAGCTGGGCAAAATCACCCTTGAAAAAGGGCGTTCCAACTGGATGGTGGAATCCGACTGGATGGATACGGATTGGGTACTCAAATCCGATGACGGAAGGCTGAACCTGACCATGACCCCCTATTATGATAACTTCACCTGCTCACGGGTGCTTGTGGTGGGCAACTGGTGCCATCAGGTGTTCGGCCGTTTCAACGGCACCGTAACGCTGGATGACGGCACCGTGCTGGAAATCAAGGATATGATGGCATTCTGCGAAAAAGCGGATAATATGTACTGATAAAACGCAAAAAGGGCTGTGACGGGCTTCGGTTTCGTCACAGCCTTTTTTACGGTCAAAATGAATTTGTACGGATTTGTTTTTACAGCGGCAGGCGGATATAGGCAGCCGAGAGAGGGGCTAATGTGATTTCACTGCCCGTTTCGCCGCCCAGCAAATCGGTGCCCTCCCGGGGCAGGCGCAGGGGCACGGCGCGGTCACTGCGGTTGATGACAACCAGCAGACGGTAGGGCTCATTGTGCCACGGGGTGCGGAAAAAGCCGTAAAGCTCCGGGGAGGCAAAGGCATTTTCAAAGCCGCCGTCCATCAGCAAAGGCTCTGTTTGGCGCATCTGACCCACCTGACGGTAAAAGCTCAGCAGATTTTCATCCATGGCGTTCCACGGGAAGGGGCGGCGGCAGAAGGGGTCACGGTAGCCCTCCATGCCCACCTCATCGCCGTAAAACACGCAGGGCACGCCGGGCAGGGCGGCAATGAGCGCATAGGCAATTTTCAGCAGCGCCTTGGCGTGCTTTTTCTCGTGGGCATTCATGCGCAGAACGGATAACTCGGCATTGGTGTGCTCGCCCGTTTCCTCGCCGCCCAGCACGGTAAGAATACGCTCCGTGTCGTGGGTGCCCAAAAAGTTCATCATGGCATCGCTGACCTGCTTGGGGTAGCGGCGGTATTGCCCGCCGGTGACCTGCCGCAGGGTTTCGTGATCTCCGTTACGGATAAAGCCGATGACGGCCCCGCGCAGGGGATAATTCATAACGGAATCCAGCTGCTTTCCCTGCATATAGGGTCGGCGGCGGCCGTAGGCAATCTTGTTGGTGGCATCCTCCCACACCTCCCCGATAATGGGAGCGTCGGGGTCATGCCGCTTTACGGCTTGGCGCAAATCCTGCAGGAACTCACAGCTGAGTTCATCTGCCACATCCAGCCGCCAGCCGCCCACACCAAGGCTCATCCACTTGGGAATCACCTGTTCAAACATAAATTGGCGGTAGGAGGGGTCGGCGCTGTTGACCCGGGGCAGAATATCCACGCCCCACCAGCATTCGTAATCGTCCGGGTAGGTTCTGAAGGTATACCACGGGTAATAGGGGGATTCCTTGGAGCGGTAGGCACCGCCCTCGCCGTAGTGACCCTCACGGTTAAAATAGAGGCTGTCGGAGCCGGTGTGGTTGAAAACGCCGTCCAGAATCACGCGGATGCCCTTTTCTTCGGCTTTCTTTATCAGGGCGGTCAGGGCCTCCTCGCCGCCGAACATGGCATCCACATTCAGGTAATCGGCGGTGTCGTATTTATGGTTGGAGGCGGCCTCAAACACCGGGGAAAGGTAGACGGTTTTGGTACCCAAGGAGGCGATATAATCCAGTTTTTCCGCCACGCCGTACAGGTCACCGCCGAAAAACATGTTGTTTTTGAATTTGGCACCGGGGTAGGGGCCGAATTGAGGAATACCGTTGTCCCAATCCGGGTTCATCACCGCATCCCCCCGGGGCTCGCAGCGGCCGCTTTTGCGGAATCTGTCCACAAAAATGTGGTAGATAATGCCCTCCTTCATGGGGGCGGGGGTTTCAAAATCATCGTCAAACAGCAGCAGCTGCCGGTCCCCTGCCCGGTCGCAGGGCAGGAGCATTTTCGGCTCCTCACCGCCAAAGCAGGTTTCACCCTGCTCGCCCGTAATGACATAGCGGTAATACAGCAGACTGCCCGTAAGCGTATGAAGGGGCAGAGAAAAGGCGTAAATATCCTCCCCCTGCTCCATGCCTTCCCAATGGAGGGGAAAACCCTTTTCCTCCGCATCGGGATAATCCAGCGCATCGGCGTGGCAGCAAAAACGCACGGATACCGCCCCCATGGCACGGGGCACACGGAGCCGGAAGCGCAAAAGGTCGCTTCTCGGGAAAGCCCCGAAAAGCGACATGTCACGGTGATAATATCGGCTGTATTTTTCTTCGGTTACGGTGTTGGTCATCACTTTATCTCACTGATATGCCAGATATTCTCGGCGTACTGACGAATGCTGCGGTCGGAGGAGAAGAAGCCTGCCCCCGCAATGTTGGCAAGGGATTTCTGAATCCAGCCCCTGCGGTCCTGATAGGCGTTCATCATATCCTTGTAGGCGGTGAAATAGGAGTCGAAATCCGCCAGGCACATATAGGGGTCGGAGATGCCGTGGCTGCGAATCAGGTAATTGAAAACAGAGGTGAAGTCGTTCCCCGCGAAGGAGCCGTTCAGGCGGTCAACCACGCCTTTGAGGCGGTCGCTGCTCATGTAGTAGGAGAGGGATTCGTACCCCTGCTTCCACAATTCATCCACCTCGGCAGCGGTCAGGCCGAAGATAAAGATGTTATCGTCGCCCACGGCCTCTTTCATTTCCACATTGGCGCCATCCAGTGTGCCAAGGGTAAGAGCACCGTTTATCATAAACTTCATGCAGCCCGTGCCGCTGGCCTCTTTGCCGGCAAGGCTGATTTGCTCACTGATATCGGAGGCGGGCATCAGCATTTCGGCGGTGCTCACGTTGTAATCCTCCAGAAATACCACCTTCAGCTTTTGACTGACGCGGGGGTCACGGTCAATCTCCTGCCCAAGGCTCCAGATAAGGCGGATAATATCCTTGGCCATGTAGTAGCCGGGAGCGGCCTTGCCGCCGAAAATAAAGGTGGTGGGGGTAATGGGCGCATCGGGGTCTTCCCGCAGAATGTTGTAAAGCGCAATGATTTTGAGCACATTCAAAAGCTGACGCTTGTATTCGTGAATGCGTTTTACCTGCACATCAAATACGGAGTGGGTATCCAGCTTGATGCCGGTTTGCGCCATGACTTTGGCGGCGAAGCTCTCCTTGTTTTCGTGCTTGATGCGGCGCAGCTCATCCAGAACGGCGGAGTCGTCGCGGTATTTCAGAAAATCGGCCAGCTGACGGGAATCCTTGCGGTAGCCCGTGCCGATGCATTCATCCAGCAGGGATGCCAGCTGAGGGTTGGCATAGCAGAGCCAGCGGCGGTAGGCAATGCCGTTGGTCACATTGGTGAATTTGTAGGGCATGGCCTTGTAATAATCGTGGAAAACGGTTTGCTTAAGTATGTCGGAGTGAAGGGCGGAAACGCCGTTTACCGTGTGGGAGGCGGCCACGCTCAGGTTGGCCATGCGAATCTGATTATAGGCAATAATGGCCATGTTGGAGATTCTGTCCCAATCGCCGGGGTACATATTCCACAGGTCGGCGCACAGGCGGCGGTTGATTTCGGAAACAATCATGTAGATGCGGGGCAGCTTTAAGCGGAAAAGATGCTCGTTCCATGTTTCCAGTGCCTCGGGCAGCACGGTGTGGTTGGTGTAGGATACCACACGGGTCACCACGCTCCACGCATCCTCCCAGGAGTAGGAATACACATCCAGCAAAATGCGCATCAGTTCGGGAATGACCAAAGCGGGATGGGTGTCGTTAATATGGATGGCTACCTTGTCGGCAAAGTTGTTCAGGGTGCCGTAGGCGGCCAGATGGTCGTGAATAATGCTTTGCAGGGAGGCGGAAACAAGAAAATACTGCTGAGTCAGGCGCAGCAGCTTGCCCTCGTCGTGGTCATCGGAGGGGTAAAGCACCTTGGAGATGATTTCCGCATTGCTGCTCTCCTCAATCGCCTTAACGTATTCGCCCTGCGAAAACAGGCTCATGTTAAAATTGGTGGTGTTAACGGCTTTCCACAGGCGCAGCACATTCACGGCCTTGGAGTCACAGCCGGAAATCATCATGTCATAGGGGATGGCGCGCACGGTCTGGTAATTTTCGCAGGTGACGGTGCATTTGCCGTTCTCCCATGTTTCGTTGACGGTGCCGCCCAAGGTCACGTCAAAGGCCTTGTCGGGGCGCAGCACCAGCCAGGAATCGGCGCCGTTCATCCAGTTATCGGGCAGCTCAATCTGGTTGCCGTCAATGATTTTCTGCTTGAACAAACCGTATTCGTAGCAGATGGAAAAGCCCGTGGCCGGGTATTCCATGGTGGTGAGGGAATCCATGAAGCAGGAGGCCAGACGCCCGAGACCGCCGTTGCCGAGGCCGGGGTTGGGCTCCATTTCATAGAGCTTTTCAAGGTCAAAGCCCATTTCGGCCAGCACATCGGCGTATTCATCGCGCACGCCGATATTCATCAGGTTGTTCTTTAAGGAACGGCCCACCAGAAATTCCATGCAGAGGTAATACACTCTTTTAGCGTGCTGCTTTTTGATTTGCTCACGGTAGACGGCGCGCTTTTCGGCCAGTATATCCTTTACGCTCATCAGGGTGGCACGGTAAATCTGGTCATAGGTGGCCTCTTCGTACCCGATGCCGTAGTAGCGGGAAAGCTTTGATAACAGGGAGCGTTTGATTTCCTCCCGGCGTTGGTTCTTGAGTTCGTCCATAAATAAAATCCTTTGCTGAAGTATTTGCTCAAATAAGCAGCGGAAACCTCAATATATTACATCATTTTCTCATAAATATCAATGTATTTTTTGGCGGAGGCGTTCCACGAAAAATCCACGCCCATCACATTTTGCTGCAGGGCGGCCCACTTTTCCTCGTCGTGATACAGCTCGATGGCGGCCTTGATGACCTCCATCATCTCGTGGGCGTTGTAGTTGGCAAAGCTGAAGCCGTTGCCTGTGCCGTCATATTTGTTGTAGGGCTTGATGGTGTCATACAGCCCGCCCGTTTCGCGCACCACGGGCACCGTGCCGTAGCGGGAGGCAATCATCTGACTCAGGCCGCAGGGCTCGCTCTTGGAGGGCATCAGGAAGATGTCGGAGCCGGCATAGATTTTTTTGGAAAGGGCCTTGTCATATTTGAGCAGGGTGCAGACACGGCCGGGATGGCGGGCGGCAAGGTCGGTGAAGAATTGCTCAAAATCCTTTTCGCCCGTGCCAAGCAGCACAAAATTCACATGGCAGGTGTCAATGATTTCCTCAATCACCCGTTCCACCAGGTCAAAGCCCTTGTGGGCGGCCAGACGGGATACCATGCTGATAATGGGCACCTTGGGGTCGGGGGCAAAGCCGCACAGGTTCATCAGCTCCTGCTTATCCGCAGTTTTTCCCGCAAGGTCGGCGGCGGTGAAGGGAGCGGAAATGTCCGGGTCGGCGGCGGGATTATAGTAATCCACATCAATGCCGTTGGTAATGCCGGTGAGCTTATAGCTGTTGTCACGCAGAATGTGCTGCAGCCCCTCGGCATAGTATTCGGATAAAATCTCCTCGGCGTAGCGCCCGCTCACGGTGCTGACAACATCGGCGCAAACTATGGCGCCCTTGAGCAGGTTGATACAGCCGTCATAGGCCACCACATCTCTGTCCCACTCGCCCAGTTCAAATACATCCCCCAGAATGGAGAAATCGTATTTGCCCTGATAGGCGATGTTGTGAATGGTGAACAGCACCTTGATTTTGTTGTAGGCTTCCAGATGGGCGAATTTGCGCTTGAGGTAGATTACGGCGGGGGCAGTCTGCCAGTCGTTGGCGTGCATCACATCGGGGTAATAATCCAGCACGCTCATCAGCTCCAGCACGGCCTTGCCGAAAAAGGCGAAGCGCTCGCCGTCATCAAAATCGCCGTAGAGAGATTCGCGCTTGAAGTAATATTCGTTATCAATGAAGTAGTACATTACTCCGTCCTTCTTGATGGAGTAGATGCCGCAGTACTGGTTGCGCCAGGCCAGACGCACGTTGGTTTCGGCCTCCAATTTCAATTTGGCACCGAATTTTTCCTTTACTGCGGCGTAAAGGGGCATAACAACCTTTACGGAACAGCCGCGGCCTGCCGCTTTTTTGACGGCGGCGGGCAGGGAGCCTGCCACGTCGGCCAGACCGCCCGTGGAGGCGAAGGGTAAAGCTTCGGAGGCAACAAACAAAATTTTCATGGTTTCAAGTATCCTTTCCTGTCCGAATAAAGAGGAATGCTAAAAAAGCGATGTTTGTGAAACACCGCTTTTTCCGGCTGTATGATTTTCGTTATACCATCTTGCCTTTGGAGATGTAGAAGGGCAGCTCCTCAACCCCTGCCAGCACGGTGCCGTCACGAAGCACGGCGTTTTTGTCGCTGATAACGCAGGTGAGGTTGCAGTTTTCGCCCACTACGGTGTCCTGCATCAGAATGCAGTTTTTCACCACCGCGCCTCTGCCGATTTTAACACCGCGGAACAGAATGCTGTTTTCCACCGTGCCCTGAATGTGGCAGCCGTCGGCAATCATGGAATCCGCCACCTTGGAGTCGCTGTCGTAATAGGTGGGGGAGGAGTTGCGCACCTTGGTGTAGACGGGGCGGTTTTTCACGTTGAACAGGGAGTCACGGGCATCGCTGTTCTTCAGCAGCTCCATGCTCAGGGCAAAGTAATCCGCCATGGAGGATACCTCACCGAAGAAACCGTCATATTTGTAAACACGGTACTGGGCGTGGCCCACATTGCGGGCAATGATGTCACGGGTCATGCTGCTGTAATTGTGGGCAATGGCATCCAGCACAATCTGCTGCAGATAGCGGCGGTTCACCACAATGATGTTCAGGCACATGTCGCCTCTGCCCTCAAAATCCTTGGGGTAGGCCAGCACGTCGGTGACCCGCCCTTCATCATCGGAGTAGAAAATGGTGTTGGCGCTGGCCTTTTCGGCGGAGAGCTCCATGTTCTTCACGGCGAAGGTCATGTCGGCCCCCGTGCGGATGTGGTAGCCGAGAATGTCATTCAAATCCACATTGCAGATAACGTCGCAGTCGGAGAGCACCACATAGTCCTCTTTGATGCGGCTGATGAAATAGTTTACGCTTTTGAGAGCCTCCAGACGGGAGGTGTAAAGGCTGTTGGTGCCGTTGGCGTAGGCGGTGATGTAGGGGGGCAGAATGTTGATACCGCCGCTGCGGCGTGCCAGGTCCCAGTCCTTACCGCTGCCGATGTGGTCCATCAGGGAGTGGTAGTTGTAGTGGGTGATGACGTTGATGTTGTAGATATCGGAGTTCACCATATTGGAGAGGGTGAAGTCAATAAAACGGTAGCGGCAGCCAAAGGGCACACTGGCCATGGTGCGCATACGGGTCAATTCGGGTATATTCTGATCATGAATGTTGGAAAACACAATTCCTGCTGCAGATGACATGATATTTATCCTCCCTTTCCCTTACTTTGAACTAACCATACTGCCGCCGGGCACATCGGCGCCGGAGGCGATTTCGTTGCCTGCGCCCACAACGGTTACGGTGTCACATGCGGCCTTGGGGCGGCCCACGGTGGCACCCGCGCCCACAACACAGCCGGAATCCACAATGCTGTATTCCACCTGAGCGCCCTTGCACACACGCACGCCGCTCATGACCACGGAGTCACGGATGACGGCGCCTCTTTCCACGGTAACGCCGCTGAAGAGGATGGAATTCTCCACATCGCCCTCAATCACACAGCCCTCGGTAATCATGGAGTTGGTGACCTGAGCGCCGGAGGCGATGAAGTGAGGGGGCAGGGGGTCGTTGCGGGAAAAGATGCGCCAGGAATCCTTCATGCGGAATTTGGGATTTTCACCCAGCAAATCCATATTGGCCTCCCACAGGGAGGATACGGTTCCCACATCTTTCCAGTAGCCGTCAAAGGGATAGGCAAACATGGCGCAGCCGTCCGCCAGCATCTTGGGAATCACGTTTTTGCCGAAGTCGTTGGAGGATTCGGGGTCGTTCTCATCCATAATCAGGTATTTCTCCAGCACGGCGCGGTTGAAAACATAAATGCCCATGGATGCCTTGGTGGATTTGGGATGGGCGGGTTTTTCTTCAAATTCGTTGATGCGCAAGTTTTCATCGGTATTCATAATGCCGAAGCGGCTCGCTTCCTCCAGAGGCACGTTCAGCACGGCAATGGTGCAGTCAGCGCCGGTTTTTTCGTGAGCCTCAATCATTTTGGCATAGTCCATTTTGTAGATGTGGTCGCCGGAGAGAATCAGCACATAGTCGGGGTCGTAGCGGTTAATGAAATTCAGGTTCTGATAAATGGCGTTGGCGGTGCCCTTGTACCAATCGGCGCCCTCCTTGGCCTGATAGGGCGGCAGCACCATCACGCCGCTCTGCATTTTGACCAGATCCCAGGGCTGACCGTTGCCGATGTACTCATTGAGCACAAGGGGCTGGTATTGGGTGAGCACGCCCACGGTATAAATCTGGGAATTGACACAGTTGGAAAGAGGAAAGTCGATAATGCGGTATTTGCCGCCGAAGGGGACGGCAGGTTTGGCGGTTTTTTCGGTTAAGGCATACAGTCGGCTGCCCTGACCGCCCGCCAGGAGCATGGCAACACATTTTTGTTTTTTGTACATAGTTACACCCCTCTGTCATATTGAATTCGGTCTGAATCTTCTTTTTGAAATACGGCGCCGCCCATGGCGGGGATATCCACCACCAGATAGGGCACGGTTTTGCCCTCCGCCTTCACGGCGGTGGTTTTCAGGGTGCCCTCATTGAGCAGGTTTTTGCCGCCGTAGCAGAAGGCATCGGTATTGAATGCCTCCCGGTAGGTGCCGGCCTCCGGCACGGGGAGCCAGTAGGTTTTGCGCTCCACGGGAGAAAAATTGATGACGATTATCAGCTCATTCCCCTCTGTATCCATGCGGCAAAAGGAAATTAAGTTGGCGTTGCAGTCGTTGGGCTCAATCCATCGGAAGCCTGTCCAGTCGGTATCAATCTCCCACAAAGGGGGAGATGCCAGATAAAAGTGATTGAGCGCCGCCGTGAACCGCTGCATTTCGGCGTGGCGGGGATAATCCAGCATGAACCACTCCAGCTGATTCTCATAATCCCATTCCCGGAACTGGGCGTATTCGCAGCCCATGAAGGTCATCTTTTTGCCGGGCAGGGTCATCATATACAGCAGAAAAGCGCGCATGCCGCTGAATTTGGTATCGTAATCCCCCCACATTTTGCCGATTAACGAGAGCTTGCCGTGCACCACCTCATCGTGGGAGACGGGCAGAATATAGTTCTCGGAAAAAGCGTACATCAGGGGGAAGGTGAGCTTGTTGTGGGAGCCCTTGCGGTAAATCGGGTCAAGGGCCACATACTCGAACATATCGTTGGCCCAGCCCATGTTCCACTTGAAGTTAAAGCCAAGGCCGCCCTCAAACACGGGCTTGGTAATCATGGGCCAGGAGGTGGATTCCTCCGCAATCATCAGCACATCCGGAAACTCCCCGAACACGGCGCTGTTCAGCTTGCGGAAAAAGGCGATGGCCTCTAAATTCTTGTTGTCGCCGTATTCGTTGGGCACCCATTGGCCCGGCTCACGGTCATAGTCCAGATAGAGCATGGAGGCAACGGCATCCACTCTTAACCCGTCGGCGTGGAATTCCCGCAGCCAGTACAGAGCGTTGGAAATCAAAAAGCTTTGCACCTCGTTGCGGCCCACGTCAAAGCACCTTGTGCCCCAACCCTTGTGCTCCATTCTGTCCTGCCCCTGATATTCGTAAAGGGGCTTGCCGTCAAATTCAAACAGACCGTAGCGGTCTTTGGGGAAGTGGGCGGGCACCCAGTCCAGAATCACACCCACGCCGCAGGTGTGCATTTTGTTGATGAAATAACGAAAATCGTCGGGCGTGCCGAAGCGGGAGGTGGGGGCGTAGTAGTTGCCCACCTGATAGCCCCAGGAGCCGTCAAAGGGGTGCTCCATCACGGGCAGCAGCTCCACATGGGTGTAGCCCATCTTTTTCACATAAGGGGCCAGCATATCGGCAATTTCACGGTAGTTCAGGTAATGGGCGCCGTCGGCGGTGCAGCCGCCCTCACGGGTGCGCCAGGAGGCTAAATGCAATTCGTAAATATTGAGAGGGGCATGGAAGAAATAGGGCTTCTTTTTGTCGCCCTCCTCCAAATCGGGAGCCACCGTTTTTTTGCGGTGGGCAAACCACGCCTCATCCTGCCAGCAAAATTCACTGCGGCAGCGGATGACGGAGGCGGTTTTTCCCAGCGTTTCCGCCTGAAAAGCGTAGGGGTCGGCCTTTTGCCAGGTGATACCGTCCTGCCCCGTAATGTTGAATTTATAAAAACTGCCTTCCCAATCCCGGTCGGCCATGGCGGTGATTTCCCAGATGCCGCCCTCCGTAACACGGGCAAGGGGTTCGTCCCGCCACCCGTTTATGTCGCCAATCAGGGTAACGGCGGCGGCGTTGGGTGCCCACACGCGAAAGGTGTAGCGGCGCTCCTCCTCCGACCCGGCGCAGTGAACGCCAAGGTAGCGGTAGGCCGCAAAATTGGTGCCCTGATGGAAATAATAGGGCGCCAGATCATTCGGTTGTGTTTTCTCTTTTGTGTTCATACCCATGCTCCGCCGGAAAGAATAAAATGCGCACAATAATGCAGTATCTATTATACCGTTTTTACAGCCCGCTTGCAAGGATTATTTTGTGAAATTATTTAGATTTTCGGGTCGGTTCGGCAACTTTTTTGTTGAAATCGGTTAAAAACGACCGATAAAAAACGGGAGGGAGCGGACAAAACCGTCAATCGGATGCGGAAAGATGAAAATGCCGCACACCCCGTTCGGGCAGTAAAAAAAGCGGCGCACCGTCCCCGGTCAGGGAGGATGCACCGTTCTTTCTCATATTTGCATATTGCGTTCAAATCCCTTTTGCCTTCGCAGCAGTTCCGCCGTTTTTTCCACGCAAAGGGCAATGCCGGTGTCGGAGAGGTGAATGTTATCCTCACAGATGTTGGTGTAGATATCGGCAGCCACGGGGGTATACAAATCGTTGATGATAACGCCCTTTTCCTGCAGTGCGGGCACCACGGCGGCGTTGAAGGCCTCGACCACCTCGTTGCGGTTATAGGGATTTTCGGGGCGAACGGGAGTGGTGGTGGCAAAAATCACCGTTTTGCCTTCCTTCAGGAATAAATCCGCCAGACGCTCAACGGTTTGACGGTAGGTGTCAATAGGGGTGAAGGTGCCGTCGCCGAACAGCTCGCAAAGGTCCCAATGACCGGCGTTGAAATGAATGATGTCGGCCTCCTCGATTTTGCCGTGAAAATCGAAAACCTGACGCAGCAGGTAGTTGGCAAAGCGGCTGTTATCCTCCGGCTGCCAGAATTCAAATTCATCCTTCAGCTTTTCGGCAAGGGGGGTGCCGTAGCCGATGAGACGAATGGAATCACCCAATAATACAACTTTTTTCATGGAATTACCCTCCGTTTGCTTTTTCTTCATTATATCTTCGGAGCGGTACATTTGCAATATGCGAATGGGGCAATTATTACCGATTGCACAAAAAAACGGAGGGATTTTGTGCCATTTACTCAAAGAATCCAAAACGGTTGAAATTGATTCTTTTATTATGCTATACTGTTAAAAAAATTTACGGCGGTTTCGCCGCAATCATACATTCCGAAAGGGGAATTATCATGTCTGACAGATACCTGATTATCAACGCCGACGATTTCGGCATGTGCAACGCCTCCGTGCGCGCCGTTTCCGATTTGTTTCTCAGCGGCAAAAGCGCATTGACCTCCGCCACCATTATGACACCCTGCGGCTGGGCACCTGCTGCCTGCCGTTTTGCCAAGGAGCATCCCGAGTTTGCCATCGGCACCCACCTCACCTTCACCTGCGAGTGGAGCAGTTACCGCTGGGGCCCCGTGGGCCACGACAGAACCGCTTCCCTCTGCGATGAGGAGGGCTATATGTGGCACGAGAGCGATCAGGTGGAAAAGAACGCCGACCTGGAAGAAGTGGCTCTCGAAATCCGCGCACAGGTGGAAAAAAGCAAGGCCTTGGGCCTGAACCCCTCCCATCTGGATAACCACATGGGTTCCCTTTACGGCATCGAGACCGGCCGCTTTGAGCTGCTGACCACCACGCTGGATATCTGCAGCGAATACGGCCTGCCCTTCCGCTTCCCCTCCCATTTCACCGAGGACCAGTTTGACAACACCATGCTGGATATCAAGATTGACCACGAGATGATCAAAGGTCTGCTCAACCGGCTTGTGGGCTACGCCAATGCCAAGGGCGTTGCCATGCCCGATTACCTGATTCCCAACGAGTGGGAAGGCAAGGAATTCAGAGATTATGAGCAATGGAAAGAGTACATCTATGAGCTGTATAAATCCTTCCCCGAGGGCGTAACCGAAACCTATATGCACCCCGCCCTTGAGTGCGATGAGCTCAAGGCCATCACCGGCTGCTGGGAGCGCCGCGTGTGGGAACACAGACTGCTCAGCGACCCTGCCACCAAGCAGCACATTGAGGCCAACGGTATCAAGCTGATTACTTACCGTGACCTTGCCGCCATGAAGAAATAAGAAAACAAAACGGGGGCTGAAAGCAAGCCGGCAACGGGCTGCTTTCGGCCCTTGAAGCAGAATAACGGCTTCTATTTTAGAAAACAGAAAAGAAGGATGAAACAATGAAAAAAGTATTGCTGCCTCCCTGCGGTGACGGTTTTCGTTATTACCGCGCCAATCTGCATTGCCACTCCACCATTTCGGATGGCAGAAAAACCCCGCAGCAGCTGAAGGATGACTACAAGGCTCACGGCTATCAGGTTCTGTGCCTGACCGACCACGAGGTTTACATTACCCACAACGACATGACCGATTCGGATTTTCTGATGCTCAACGGCGTGGAGCTGGATGTCAGCGACAAGCAGAGTGAAAAAACCTGCCATCTGTGCTATGTGGCACTGGATAAGAACCGTGACAAAACCGTTTGCTGGCACAGAAGCAAGTATTTGTGGGGCAATGCCGCCACCTACGGGGATAAGGTGAAATTTGATGAGAGCAAGCCCGATTTTGAACGGGTTTATACTGCCGAGGGCGTGAACGCCATGATAAAAGAGGGCGTGGACAACGGCTTTTTCGTCACCTACAACCACCCCACCTGGTCGCTGGAGAGTTACCCCGAATACAGCACCTACCACGGCATGCACGCCATGGAAATCATAAATTTCGGCTGCGTGATTGAGGGGTATGACGACGATAACGGCCACTGCTATGACGATATGCTGCGGGGCGGCGAGCGGATTTTTTGCATTGCCACCGACGATAACCACAACCGGGGCAGCGATGAAGACCCCAAATGCAGCTCCTACGGCGGCTTTACCTGCATCGGTGCGCCCGCGCTGACCTATGAGGCGGTGGCAGAGGCTCTCAAAAACGGCTGCTTCTATTCCTCCACCGGCGACTACAAGGATGTGGGCCCCTCCATTCTGAGTCTGTACTATGAAGACGGCAAAGTGGTGATTGACACAAGCGATGCCAAATCCATTGCACTGATAACAAGCGAGCGCTACTGCCGCCTGACCCATGCCCCTCAGGGCGAAAGCGTGAACCATGCCGAGTTTGAGATTCCCGAGCGCATCAAATGGTTCCGCCTGACCGTAACCGACAACAAAGGCTACAAGGCCTACACAAACGCATATTTCTGCGATGAGCTGAAATAATGCTTCGGCAAAGCAAATGATTTTTGATTGAGAAAAATGTAAGAACAAAAACGGCCCGGAATTCCCATTCGGTGGTGAAATCCGGGCCGTTTTCTCTCCAAAGAAATCTGCAGTCGGTCTGCTTTTTCGGAATAAAACAGGTGCTTAATTTATCAGTTGAACTTGGGCATAAAGTCGCCGTGGGCCTCAATAAGGTCATCCACCATGGCCTTGATGGTGTCAATATCCAGCTCGCTGCCGGTGTGGGGGTCCAGCATGGCGGCCTGATAAATGTGCTCCTTTTTGCGGGTGTGGGCGGCCTCGATGGTGAGCAGCTGCACGTTGATGTTGGTCATGTTCATGGCAGCGCACTGCACGGGCAGGGCACCCACATGGCAGGGCTGCACGCCGTAGCCGTTCACAAGGCAGGGCACTTCCACGCAGGCCTCGGCAGGCAGGTTGGTAATCAGGTGGTCGGCGTTGAGTACGTTGCCGCCGATCTGGTAGGGGGTGGAGGTCACAATGGCTTCCATGATGTGGGAGGCGTATTCGCCGGAGCGCTCGTGCTCCTTCACGCCGTTCTCAGTCATTTCGGCATACTCTTTCTTCCAGCCCTCAATCTGTCTTACACAGCGGCGGGGGTATTCATCCAGCGGAATGTGATAGCGCTCGATGAGCTCGGGGTATTTGCTCTTGATGTAGAACATATTGTACTCGGCGTTGTGCTCACTGGATTCGGTGCAGTAGTAGCCGAAGTTTTTGATGTAGTCAAGGCGCACTCTGTCATAGCACTCGGGGTCGGCCATGCGGGCATCCACACGGGCCTTGATTTCGGGGTAAAGGTCAACGCCGTTTTTATCCTGAATCTTCAGAAGCCATGCCATGTGGTTAATACCGGCAATCAGCTCCTTGCGGCCCTCCAGTTTGTCATCCATACCCAACTGCTTGAGCAGGGTTTCGGAGCAAACCTGCACGCTGTGGCAAAGGCCAACGGTTTTTACGCCGGTGTAGCGCTGCATGTAACCGCTGAGCATGGCCATGGGGTTGGTGTAGTTGAGGAACAGGGCGTCGGGGCAAACCTCTTCCATATCTCTGGCAAAATCCTCCAGCACGGGAATGGTGCGCAGGGCGCGCATGATGCCGCCGATGCCAAGGGTATCGGCTATGGTCTGGCGCAGGCCGTATTTTTTGGGCACTTCAAAGTCGATGATGGTGCAGGGGTCATACAGACCAACCTGAATGGCATCCACCACAAAGGTTGCGCCGCGCAGGGCATCCTTGCGGTTTTCAACGCCCAGGTAGCATTCGATTTTGCCGTAGCCGCCTTTGGTCTGGCGCATGGCTTCCAGAATCACACGGCTCTCCTCCAGACGCTGGCCGTCAATATCGTAAAGGGCAAAGGTGCTGTCGCGCAGGGATTCCACGCACATGCAGTCGCCGATTACATTCCTTGCAAAAACGGTGCTGCCGGCGCCCATAAACGTAATTTTCTTGGTAGTAAGCCTCCTTTTGTGTTGAGCCGAATGAACGGCTGCTGGCCTCATTATACCATATGACATCCGCTTGTCTACCGTTTTTTGTGACTTTTCGGGATTTTGGGGCGTAATCGGAAAATTTTTGAAAACCCCTTTATTATGGCGATAAATTATTGTATAATAACTCCGTATCACATTTTTAGAATCGGAGTGAACGGTTTATGGAAAAAATCAGATTGATGATTGCCGGCACGGAATATGTGCTTTCAACAGACGATGACCTGGATTATGTTGCCAAGCTGGGCGAAGACCTGGATAAACGCATCGGTGCGCTTATGGAGAATAACACCAAAATCTCCGTTACGCAGGCTGCCGTTCTGTGCGCTCTGGAGTATGCCGATGAGGCTTCAAAGGGTGCTTCCAGCGCCGAAAACCTGCGCGCCCAGATTCAGGAGTATCTTGAGGATGCCGCCCGCGCCAGAACCGATGCCGAAATCTCCAAGCGTGAGGCAGAGCGCCTTGCCAAGGAGCTTTCCGCTTTAAGAGCCTCCAAGTGATGGCTTTTCTCAACGAAGTGCTGGCCCCTGCCGGGGGCATGGAATCGGTGCTGGCTGCCGTCAGGTGCGGTGCCGATGCCGTATATCTGGGCGGGCACGCTTTTAACGCCCGGCGCAATGCCGCCAATTTCTCCGAGGAGGAATTGCAGGCAGCGGTGGGGTATTGCCATGCCCGGGGGGTCAAGGTATATATGACCCTGAACACCCTTGTGGGCGATGACGAAATGAAAACCGCAGCGGAAGAAATCGGGTGCGCCTGCAGATTATCTGTGGACGCACTTATTTTGCAGGATATCGGTCTTGCCGCATTGGCCCGCAGGTTGGCGCCCGGCATGCCTCTGCACGCCTCCACCCAGA
This sequence comes from Acutalibacteraceae bacterium, assembly GCA_045599985.1. Taxonomy (GTDB): domain Bacteria; phylum Bacillota; class Clostridia; order Oscillospirales; family Acutalibacteraceae; genus CAG-177. Next base: position 27,694 of record JAZRWZ010000033.1, read on the forward strand.
TGTCGGTGCAAAGCGCCGAGGGTGTGAAGCTGTTGGAGAAGGCGGGCTTTTGCCGCGTGGTGCTGGCCAGAGAGCTTTCTTTGGAGGAAATTCGCGCCATTGCCGCCGAAACCGAAGCGGAACTGGAGGTGTTTGTGCACGGTGCGCTGTGCATGAGCGTTTCCGGCCAGTGTCTGCTCAGCGCCGTGCTGGGCTCCCGCAGCGGCAACCGCGGCCTTTGCGCCCAGCCCTGCCGGCTCCCCTTTGGGGTGAACGGCGGCAAAGGAGCCGTGCTGAGCCTGAAGGATTTATCCGTGATTTCACAGTTGAAGGAGCTGGCCGAGGCCGGTGTTTCCTCCTTCAAAATTGAGGGCAGAATGAAGCGCCCCGAATATGTGGCGGCGGCGGTAACCGCCTGCCGCGAGAGTCTGAACGGCGGCGTTTCCACTGAGGCGGAGGAAGCTTTGCGGGGCATTTTCTCCCGTTCCGGCTTCACCAAAGGATATGTGGAGGGCAAGCTTGGCCCCCATATGTTCGGCACCCGTCAGAAAGAGGATGTGGAGGGCGCTGCCCCCGTACTGAAAAAACTCAAAACCTTATACGATAAAGAATTGCCCCGTGTTCCCGTGGATGCGGTCATGACCTGCGCGGCAGGGAGCCCTCTTACACTGCAGGTGAGCGCCTTGGGAAAAACCGTAACGGTCACGGGAGAAACGCCGGAGCCCGCCTTGCAGCGTCCCACCGATGAAACGGAGCTGCGGGAGCGGCTGGCCAAATGCGGCGGCACCCAGTTTTATCTGCGGCAGGCGGAGATTCATCTTCAGCCCGGCCTTCGTGCGGCGGCCTCCGCCGTGAATGCCCTGCGGCGGGATGCTTTGCAGCAGCTGGATGCAGTGCTGCAGGAAAACGCCGCCATAGCCTGCGGCCCTTATGTTCCTCAATGGGAGCGCCACACGGCAAACCGGGAGGGCTTTACCCTTCGGCTTTTGTCCCCGGAGCAGCTGCCTTCGGATTTGTCGGGCGCTGCCCGTGTGATTCTGCCCCTGACCGCCTCCCGCGAGGCTGTGGAGGCGGTGCATCGCGGCGGTGCGGCGGCCTGGGTGGAGCTGCCCCGTTCCTTCTTCGGCAATGGGGAACGGTTCCGTACCATGCTGAAGCAGGCTGTGCAAAACGGAGCGGATGGCGTTTCCGTGGGCACCTTGGACGGCCTTCATCTTGCCCTGCAAAGCGGATTGCCCGTTTCTGCCGGGTTCGGTATGAATATATTCAACAGCGAATCTCTGGCGGTGCTGGAGGGGTACGGCGTGGAGGATGCCCTGATATCCTGCGAGCTGACCCTGAACCGCATTGCCCGGTTGGGCGGCACCGTAAAACGGGGCGTGATGGTATACGGCAGAATTCCGCTGATGCTTACCCGCAACTGCCCCGTGAAAAACGCCCTTTCCTGCAAGGAATGCGGCGGCAAATCCGTTTTGACGGACCGCATGGGAATCGACTTCCCCGTGCGCTGCGGCTTCGGCTGCTCGGAGGTGCTCAATTCCCGCCCCATCTATCTGGCGGACCGTTTGCAGGAGATAAAAAATACAGATTATCTGCTGCTCTGTTTTACCGACGAGAGCAAAGAAGAATGCCAAAGAATACTGGATGCTTACCGCAGGGGTGAGGCACCGGCAGGGGAATTTACCCGGGGACTGTATTACCGGGGTGTGGAATAAAACCTGCCCGGAGCGGCAGCGGGATTCCTCATGATTACGGGCATTTTTACAAATCGTAAAATGATTGTAAACAAGAGAAACAGAAGATTGACAACAGGGCCTCTTTACGGGATAATGCCCGTATAAGATACCCGACGGGAGTGAAAAAAATGAGCTCAGACGCCGAAAAAAAGCGTAAAGAGAAAGAACAGAAAGCCATAGAAGCCGAGCAGGCAGCGGCACAGGCCAAGGCTGAACAGAAAAAAGAGAAAGCCGCGAAAAAATCCAAAAAGCCGTGGATTCTTGCTGTGATTGCAATTATTTTGGTTGCTGCTATTTTGATTACGGGCTACTTCGTGTGGTACAAGCCAAAACACGCACAGCAGCCCCGCACCTATACCGACGGCAAATCCGCTTTGACGCAGACGGACAGCACCTACACCTACGAAACGGCAGAGTACAACGGCTTTACCGTGCCCGCCGAGTGCCTGGATGTGCTCAAGCAGGCCGAAAAAGACATTCAAAATGCCAGAATCAAATACGGCGTGGCCATGACGGTGGGCGAAACCGAAATCTCCGTGCCCGAATTCGGAATGTTCTATTATGACACTTACATGGGCTTCCTTAACGGTAACAAAAGGGATGCGGTGGGTTCCAAGCCGAAAACAAATGCCATGCCTGCCGATCAGGATTACCGGAATACCGGCCTTACCTGGCAGGATAAACTGGCGGAAGCCGCCCGGGAGGATATTCAGGAAACGGTTGTAAGATATCAGACCGCCCTGCGCACGGGTGTGATGCTGACGGATGCGGAACTGGAGGAATGGAAAGCCCACAGAATCGCACTGGAATCGACTGCGAAAAACCGGAATATTGAGTTGGATGCCTTAGTGGCAAACAGCTATTCCGAAGGTGTCACCTTCAACATGTATCTCTGCTATTATCTGATGCGGCTTTACGGCTATGAGTATACGGATTTGCTGACAAAGCAGGCAGACAGCGGGCTGACCGCCGAAATGAAAGCGCAGCTTTTCGATGAAGACCCCATGGAGTATCTCTATGCCGATGTTCACATTTTCTGTGCGCCTCCTGCGTCTGAAATCACAGAGGAACAGCTGAAAACCATTCATGATGAAGACAGTTTTCTGGACTTTGCCTCCAAATTTTATGATGGGAAATTAGGCTACAACAAAGAAGCTGCCGCATACGAAACCCGTTGGCAACGCGTGACACGGGCGGCTTTGAATCAGAAACTGGGCGGCGATGTGGTGGGTTACGTGTTCAGCGCCGACCGCAAGACCGGTGATGTGGGCCTTGTTTACAGCAACCAATACCTCTGTGTGGTGTATGTTGACAGGGAGCCTTATGACTCCCACAGCATTGATGTATGGCAGGCATCCCTGTATTACAACAATGAGAACCGAACCAACAGTCCCACGGAGGAGGAGCAGACGGCCTTCAAAGCCAAAATGGAAACAATGAAAGCCGAATGGGAGGCAAGTGACCAGTCCCGGGATGCGATGGAGGCACTTGTCGCTGAATATAGCGGAGATGAATATGCTTCGCTGGGCGGAAAGAACGAGAATCTGCGCCGCGGCGATGCGGACCGCAATACCGTGAGCTGGCTGTTTGACGAGCCGAGAAAGCCAGGAGACAGCACGCTGATAGAAACCGGCACGGGCTGCATTTTATTCCTGTTCGGAGAAGATAACATGGAGGATAAGGATTCCGATTATTTTGTGACTCTTACCTATGTGGAAAAAATGGTGAAGGATGATCTGGATAACCTGAAGAACGCCAAAAATGCGGAAATCAGCGTGAATAATCCGGCCATGAAAAAAGCGATTGCCCTTGGGGATGAGTCCGTGAAAAAGGTGCTGGCACAGGCCGGAACCCTGACGGAACAGTAAAAATACAAAAGTGAAAAAGCCGTTACCAACCGATTGCTCGGCGGGTAACGGCTTTTTTGATTACAGAATAAT
>JAZRWZ010000034.1:0-1144 GCA_045599985.1 Acutalibacteraceae bacterium
TCTTCATCAAACACGGTAAACAATTCATCATAACCCGGTTCGATTTTTCCGAGCTTGTCAAGCCTCATAACCCTTGCGGGCGTTGAGGTGAGCATTTTTACCGCCTCGGGAATTGTGCAGCCCGCCGCGGCTGCCGTTTTCAGCAGCACATCCGCCGTTGCTATGCTGCCGGCAAAGGCGCTTCTGTCACAGAGCTTTGCCACACCGTCTTCAATTATGAAAGGCACCGCCGTGTCGGAATACACCCTGCCCTCCTCGGCATCACCGGCGGGCCTCAATGAATCCGTTATCATACAAACCGAATCCGCACCCTTTATTTTCAGAACAAGCTTAATGAGCTCAAGGGGCAGATGCTTGCCGTCGGCTATTATTTCAACATCCATTCCGTCAAGCAAAAAGGCGGTTTCGATTATGCCGGGGCTTCTGAAGCCCTGATGCCTTGTCACGGTGGATGTGCAGGAATAAAGGTGGGTAACAAGGCGATTCCCGGCCTCAAAGGCGTTAATCAGCGTACCGTATTCCGCCGCCGAATGCCCGGTTGAGGGAATGATTCCGTTTGCCGTAAGGAAGCTTAAGAACTCGCCGTTTTCATCCTCCTCCGGGGCATAGGTCCACCTGCTGATAAGAGAACCGAAGCGGTCAAACAGCGCCGTGTATTCCTTTTTAACGGGCTTTTTAACAAAGCCGCCCGCCTGACCGCCCGCCATTGCAAGCGAAAGGTATGGCCCCTCCAGATGAACGCCGCCTATACGGCAGGCACAGGAATCCTTAACAGCTTCGGCGGCTTCAAGAGCCCTTTTCATCGTTTCGTAATCCGTTGCCGAAATCGTGGGGAAAATAACCCTTGTGCCGTGTGCCGAATGAATCTCGCAGGCTCTTCTGTAAGAATCCGCGGTGCCGTCGATAAACTCGGCCCCACCGCCGCCGTGGCAATGGATATCAATAAAGCCGGGCGCTATGTAATTGCCGTTAAGGTTAACCGTTTCTTCACCCTTAACACTCCCCTCGGGCGCAAGCGCCGCGATTTTGCCGCCCTCGCAAACAATATCAAGGCCGGTGAGCACTTCATTACCCTTTACGATTCTGCCGCCGGTATATATTTTTATATTTTTCATTTTATATCACAAGCTCTCCGCTGTCGCTG
>JAZRWZ010000035.1:0-11950 GCA_045599985.1 Acutalibacteraceae bacterium
TGTGAAGCAGGGGGATAGCCAAACGGCAGAGTCTGTTAAGCAAATCCACAAAGTCATCCTCAATGCTGATGCCGTCGGGGGAGATGTTGATGTACTGCTACATACCGCCGTCCACGAAGAACCAGGTCAGCAGGGTTTCAATCTGCTCGCCGGGGTACTCACAACTGGAGTAATCGGGGAAGGATTCGGCTTTATCCATCAAACCCTGAATAATGGGAAGCACCATTCCCATGGTGTCGTTCTCGGAGCCGGGAACACCCTTGGGATATTCATCGGTCACTTCAATTTCGAAAGCGTCAACAAGAACATCCGTCAGCATGGGCACAACCAGACTGTTGAGTAATGCCTCAATCAGGTTGCTTACCAGCTGGTAGAAGGAGTTGTTGGTCAGGTTCACCTTGTCGCGGGGGATGGTAAGGTCAAGAGCATCTTCCAATGCCCAGTTCACAACGTCCTGCAAAGCGGAGTCAACATCCTGACCGTCGGCGGGGTAAGTGGTGTCGGTAAGGGTTGTGCCTTCCTCACGGCCGGTCAATCCTTCGAGCACGCCGTAAAGAGTCTTGCGCAGGAACGCACCGATATCCTTGAGCAGACCGTCTGCAAGGCTTTCAACAAGGGTCTGACCGTCGTTGAAGGGCTTGATGATAGCGGCATCCAGAACGCCGAAGTCAAAGTCACCGGTCACGATATCGCGCAGAACCGTGCGGTTGGTGTACAGGAACTCTGCCAGAGTGTAAACGCAGTAGTAGTCCGGGTTGCGGGCGTCACTTCTCTGGTTGTAATGGTCAAGAGCGGTTACATTCAGACTGGTCAGGTCGCCCAGAAGACCGCCCAAAAGGGTACGGGCCACTGCGATTTCGGCCCAGGAAGAACTGATACTGGAGCAGAGCAGGTCATAGGAACCAAGGTCGATGTAAAGGTCCATGCCCAAAATGCTGTCGTCAAATACGGGTTCACCGTTTTCAAGTGTTCCGAGCAGGTCATCCAGCGTATCCATAAGCCAGGTGCCGCCTTGCTCGTAGGTGAAGTAGGTCTTTCCGTTTTCATCAATCTGGGGCTCGTTATAATCCGTCTTATAGGCGAATGTTGTGATGCAGGATGCGGAAAGCAGCATCACAAATGACATGAGCAACGCCAGAATCCGGGTTGACTTCTTTCTCATTTCGATTACCTCCGTGTCGTAAAATCAAGCGAAAATAGCCATTTCGCCTTTATATGCACTATCATCATAAGAGAGCATGGTTGTACTTTTGTTTCTTTCTCGTTTCAATCGGGTTAAATTCTATGAACTTATTTTAAATGAGTTGTTAACGAATTATTAACGACTGCTTTGCTTCCTTTTCCCCTTCAATACAGACTCAACGGGGAAAGATTCAATACAGACCCAACGGGAAAGTTTTATTTGACATCAACACCCCTACATAATATAATGAAAGTGTATCGTCAATTCCGGCTTAACCGAGCGCTGAAATCCCGCATAAGACGCAAAAAAAGGATAGCGCCGCAGCGATAAAGATGTAACTTTTCTATACATTATATATATTGCCGTCAACTGACGGTGTAACCAACAGATGAATGCGAGGTGTTACGATGGATTACGCTTTTCTCTCCGAAACGGGAAACAGAAGAGTCAATGAGGATTGCGCCGGCATAGAAGAATCCGGCAGCGCCGTTTTATTTTCGGTTTGTGACGGGCTGGGTGGCCACGCCAAGGGGGAAATTGCCTCCGCCATGGCAGTGAGTGTACTCAGCAGTGCTTTTAAATCCTCATCCTCTTTTGATGACAACTTCTTTCCCGAAGCACTGGGTGCCGTGAAGGATGCACTGCACAACGCCGCCCAATCGGACCCTTCCCTTGCCGACACCAAAACCACCGTCACCTCCCTGCTGATTGCCGGTGACCGCTGCCGCTGGTGCCATGTGGGTGACTCCCGCATTTACGGCTTTAAAAACGGAGAAATCACCATGATTACCCGTGACCACAGCGTCCCCCGCATGCTGGTGGATTCCGGCGAAATCACTTTTTCCGACATTCGCCGCCACCCCGACCGCAACGTGCTGCTGCGGGCCATGAGCACGGACTTCTGCACGGAAAACGCGGAATACTCCGAGGAATGCGATACCGCTGATTTTGACGCATTCCTGCTTTGCTCCGACGGATTCTGGGAACTGATCAATGAAAGAAGAATGTGCCATACCCTCCACCACAGCAGCTCCGCAAAGGAATGGCTGAACATCATGGCAGATGACGTGCGGCAGAAGGGCCGCCGCCGTAATATGGATAACTACACCGCCATAGCGGTTATTTTAACGGGAAAGGAGAAAGACTGATATGCGTTGTCTCGGTTGTATGAAAGAATACAGCGGCGAAAGCAATGTATGCCCCTATTGCGGCTACGCTGCCGACACCAAGCCCTCGGCAAGCAATCACCTTGCTCCCGGCACACTGCTGGCAGGCCGTTACCTGATTGGCCGTGCTTTGGGCAGCGGCGGCTTCGGCATCACCTACATCGGGTGGGACAGCCGCAACTCCCGCCCCGTTGCCATCAAAGAATACCTGCCCGGTGTGTTTGCCTACCGGGTTCCCGGGCAAAATGCCGTGGCCTGCTATGACAAAGACTGCACGGCAAAATTCAATGTGGGCATTGCCAAAACCATTGAGGAAAGCAACTGCCTTGCCCGCTTCAACACCCTGAACGGTGTGGTGGATGTTTTCAACTGTGTGGAGGAAAACGGCACCGTCTACATCATAATGGATTACCTTGAGGGTAAAACGCTCAAAGAGGATCTGGCCGAAAACGGCAAATACACCTTCAGCGAAGCGGTTACCATTCTGCAGCCCATTCTGAACGCTCTGGATGAAATCCACGGCAGCGATATTATTCACCGCGACATTTCCCCCGACAATATATTCCTTTGCAATAACGGCATGGTGAAGCTGATTGATTTCGGTGCCGCCCGCGCCGTGCTGGGCGATGACCAAAAGAGCCTTTCCATCGTATTAAAGCGGGGATATGCTCCCAAGGAGCAGTATTCGGGGCAGGCCAAGCAGGGCCCCTACACCGATGTGTATGCCACCGCCGCCACCCTGTACCGCATGATTACCGGCAATGTGCCCCAGGAAAGTCTGGAGCGGGAAGCAAAAGACAACCTGCTGCCCCCCTCCGCACTGGGCGTGGAAATGCCCGCCTTTGCCGAGGAGGCGCTCATGCGCGCCCTTGCCATTAACGCCGAGGACCGCACCCGCACCGCCGGTGAATTCTTAAGGCAGCTGACCGACCCCAACGCCGCCGTACCCACAGAAAAAGAGCAAAAGAAAGATGAGCCCGCCGCCCCTGCTCCCACACCCGAAAAGCCCAAGAAAACAAAGAAACATATCATAATTGTCCTTTTGGTTGTGCTGATTCTGGCGGCCGTCACCGCCGTGGCCGTGGGTCTTATCTCCGGCCGCAAAAAAGTGCTGGAATCCGGCATTTGCGGTGAGGGTGTCAGCTGGCAGTACAATGCCGGCGGCGAATTGGTGCTTGGCGGCAGCGGCCGTATGTACGATTATCAGAATGAAGCCGACATCCCCTGGGCGGCTTTTGAAAAGGATATTCAGTCCGTCACCGTGGGCAGCGGCGTGCAAAGCATCGGCTGCAACGCCTTCTCCCATTGTGTCATGCTCAGGGATGTGTTTATTTCCGAAACCGTTTCTTCCATCGGCAGCAATGCCTTTTTCGGCTGCAAATCCCTGGAAAGTGCCGTGCTGCCCGCTTCCGTTTCCTCCATCGGTTCCTACGCCTTTGCCGATTGCATCTCCATGTCTTATCTCCATATTCCCGCAAGCGTCACCTCCTTCGGCGTGAATATTCTGGCAGACAGCACCGCCAAAATATGCAGCAGCACCGGGGAGTGCGATGCCAAAACCTATGCCGAAAGCAACGGCGTTGTGTTCATGATTTGTGATTCCGACCACGGCATCAAGGCCCCGTCTGATTCTCCCGTGCCCGTAACATCGGGGCAGCTTACGCCCCCGCCTGCCCTTGCCACGGGCTCCTGCGGCGTTAACCTGCACTGGTCTCTCTCCATGGACGGTGTGCTTACGGTAAACGGCACCGGCGGCATGCTTTCCACCTGGGTCTATGATGAAAAAGAGCACAAATGGGCCTCCGCCCTTTCGCCGGACTGGACTCCCTTTGCCGATAAAATCACCTCCGTTGTGATTGAAGAAGGGGTAACCGATATCGGGAACTACGCCTTTGCCGGTCTGAATAATTTAGCCCAGATTATTCTGCCCAACAGCCTGAACACCGTGGGCAAATACGCATTCCTGAACTGCGGCGCATTAAACAACTTTACCGCACCCGCTCCCCTGCAGGATATCGGGGAGGGCGCCCTCAAAAACTGCATCAGCCTGCGCACCGTGTCCCTGCTCTGCCGCATTACCAAGCTTGCCCCCAACCTCTCCAACACCTGCCCCGCCCTGATTGCGGTGGAACTGCCCGCTGCCCTTAACGAAATCGGTGAAAGCGCCTTTGTGGGCTGCGTTTCGCTGCCTGCCGTGACCCTGCCCGGCACCGTTACCGCCATCGGGAAGGGCGCATTCCGCCACTGTGACAAAATGCAGACCGTTATCTTCTCCGCCGGCCTTTCCGAAATCTCGGATTACGCCTTTGCCGAAAGCGGCCTGATATCCGTCGCCGTGCCCTCGGGCGTTGAATTGATTGGCAACTATGCCTTCTTCGGCTGCAAAGCCCTGCAATCCGCCACCATGACCAACTCCGTCACCGCCATTGGTGCCTACGCTTTCAGCGGCTGCTCCGCCCTCTCGGTTGTGGTGCTGCCCGATTCCGTTACCACCGTGGGCAATCTGGCTTTTTCGGATTGCACCAACCTGAATTACCTGCACATGTCCTCCGGCATATCCACCGTGGGCAAGGGCATTACAGCCAACTGCAACGCCACCGTGTGCACCTCCAGCCTTATTCTTGCCGCCAGATACGGCTTCAAGCTTTGCTCGGGAACGCATTAAACTCCGCCCGGCATAACCTTATGAAACGATAAAAGCGATGCTTCACCGTTACTGATGAAGCATCGCTTTTTACTGTATTCTCTTTCTCCCGAAATCCATTTTTCGGGAAAGAAATTCTTTATATATAGAGTTTTACTGTGTACAAGTATTCGGAGGCCACGGATTCCGGATTGATGGCGGGGAACTGTGCCAGCACCTTGCCGTCCTGCTCCTTCAAAGTAACGGGTGCATCGCAGCCCAGCAGTTTTGCCTTCAAATCGGGGTCATAGGGTACCTTATCCAGCAAAAGGGAGCCGAAGGGGAAACGGTTGCTGATGGCATACACGGCATCGTCCTTTTGGGTGTAGTACACATCCTTCTGAGGCTCTTTCGTATAGACACGGGAGGCGTAGATGGCCTCACCGTTCACCTGAAGCCACTTGCCCATCTGGCGCAGACGTTCCTCCATAATCACGGGAATGGTGCCGTCGGCGGCGGGGCCGATATTCAGCAGGAAATTGCCGCCCCTGGCCACCAGAGAGCAGAGGGTTTCCAGCAGCTCCTTGGCGGTCATGTAATCCGCCAGTTCCTCGTTGCGGTTAAGGCCGAAGGAACGGCCGATGCCGCGGCACTCCTCAAAGGGACGGTCAAGCTCCACATCCTCAATGCGCACATTGTTTTCGATAAAGCCGTATTCCGTGGTGAAGTTGCCGCCTAAATGGCCTCTTGTTTCCTTGCCCCAACGGTCATTGGGCACAATATAATCCTTCACAGAGGATTCGTTGTAAAGCCACTGCAAAAACTCGGTGGAGTGCCACACGCTGCTTTCATGCTCCCACTCGCCGTCGGTAAACAGGGTGGCGGGCTGATATTTCTCCACCAGCTCCTTGAGCATGGGAATCAGGTGCTTCACCGCATATTCCTCCGGGTCTTTCAGGTAAAGGGGATGCACCCATTCATACACCGAGTGATACACGCCGAAGCGCACATCGGTTTTGTCAAGAGCCGCTTTCAGTTCCGCCGCGAAATCCCGATGAGGGCCCACATCCACGCTGTTCCAGTTCCATGCGTAATCGGTCTGATACAGGCAGAAGCCGTCGTGATGCTTGGATACAAGATTCACATATTTGGCGCCGCTGGCCTGAAAGAGCTCTGCCCAGCGGTCGGCATCAAACAGCTCGGCGGTAAAATCCTTTACAAAATCCTCATACCGGGCCTTTTCGCCATACACTCTTTTATGGAAAGCAGCGGCCTCGGTACCCGCATCGGCAATCTGCTGGCGGTACCACTCCGCATAATCCCCCTTGCGGGTGTAGGCGGGCACGGAATACAGACCCCAATGGATGAAAATGCCGAATTTCGCATCGGCAAACCATTGAGGAACGGGACGGGAATTCAGGGATTCCCAGTTATTTTCATAATACACGGTCAAATCCTCCTCATAAAAGGTAACACAGATATTATACCATCCCCCGCGTAAAAATCAATGGCGGCGATGCCTTGCGTATTGAAATACAAATTATGCCATGGTATAATTTAATGGTATTATTTATTTCTTTCGGAGTAACGGTATGAAAGCATACAAAACCGCCATCATTCTTACCCTCATTTTTCTGATTCCCTTCGGCGCGGCCCGGGCCGTAAACACCTCGCCCGATACATTCCGCACCGCTTTCGCTTTTTTAGAAAAGGAAGAATCCACCGTGCAAAAGGATGACCCTGCCGCCCCTGCACCCGGAGTTGACCGTGCAGCCGCCGCAGTTGCTCTTACCAAAGCAAGCGGCAGAACAGTCAGCGAGGGCACCCTTCAATCTCTTTCCGACGACACCGTATCCACCCTGCTGCAGGCCGCCGAGGGCGGCACCCTGACCGCCGAAGCATGGCACAGCGCCGCCGGTTATACATTGAATGCCCTTTTGGCAAAAACGGAGCAGACTGCCGACGGCAAATGGCTGATTGACAAAGGCAGCAACGGTAAGGACTACTACGAGCTGGGCTTTGTGGGCGACATGAATTTTACCGAGGACGGCTATGTCATGCCCCACGCTTTGGAAAAAGAAGACGGCGTGCTCGGCTGTATCGACAAAACATTCCGAACCGAAATGAAGAACGCGGATATATTGCTGGCCAACAATGAATTCACCTATTCCGACCGGGGCACGCCCATCTCCGGCAAGCAATACACCTTCCGCGCCAAGCCCGACACCGCCCATTACATGAACGACCTGGGCGTGGATCTGGTATCCCTTGCCAACAACCACACCTACGACTACGGCAAGGATGCTTTCAACGATACCCTTTCCGCTTTGCGAAAAAACAAAATGCCCTATGTGGGCGCGGGCAAGAATCTGGAGGAAGCCTCCCGCCCGGTCTGCTTTTTGATAAACGGCTATAAGGTTGCTTTTCTGGCCGCCTCCCGCGCGGAGGATTTACAGCTGACCCCCGCTGCCGATGCCGATACCGCCGGCATTTTTGCCTGCTACACCCCCGCTAACCTGATTGATGCCATTACGCAGGCCAGGCAGGAAAATGATGCGGTTATTGTATATGTGCACTGGGGCGCCGAGTATTCCTTCACCTTATCCGCCAATCAGATGCACCTTGCCAAGGCCTTTATTGATGCCGGTGCCTCGGCGGTAATCGGCTCCCATCCCCACATTCTGCAGGGCATGGAATTCTATAACGGAAAGCCCATTGTCTACAGTCTGGGCAACTTCTGGTTCAACACCCGCAGTTTAGACACGGGCATGGTAAAGCTGCGCTTCACAGGGGAGAAAATGACCATGCAGTTTGTGCCCGGCAAGCAGGAGAATTCCGAGACTCACAGCCTGAAAAAGCCTGAGGACAAGCGGGCTCTTTACGATATGCTGGAAAGCGTTTCCCCCGGGAACGGCATCCGGATTGACGATGACGGTTTTGTCACCAAACGCGGCTGATCAAAAGGATTCCCCCTGAAATTTCATATTGCTTTTACAACTTTCGGCACTTCGTTTGCTTTTCGGCAGGCGGAGTGCCGATTTTTTCGTCTGCGGATGCGCTTCTATCCCTTTGAATCTGCTTTTCGGGCATATTTTTACACAAGTTATCCACAAATTTTTCCACAGATTTTCGCATAATACGGGGGTGCTCACAAGATGTGGTGTGAAATAATTTCACAAACACAATCCTGCTCTTTTTTTCCCGATTTTTTTTAAAAAAATGCTTGCAATTATAAAGCCGCGTCTTTATAATGGTGGGGAGATGTGGGGAGCTTTCATTAATTGTGGGGAGTTTTCGCCAGTCAAACCGGAGAAAAAGTATCAAAAAAGGAGGGAATGGATATGTCTGTCGATTACATGGGCGTTTATAACCACAATCTGGATTCTAAAAACAGACTTGCCGTTCCCGCCAAATTCCGTGATAAACTCGGTTCCGATTTTGTTGTGTTCAAGCCTTTGGATGAACATTTCCGCTGCATTTTCCTTTACAGCAGCGAGGGCTTTGATACCTTTACCGAGCGCCTCACCCAGGACGCCTCCGGTCTGGTGTTTAACGAACTGCAGGAAGCTGTTTTCATGAATGCCTACAATGTGGATATGGACGGTCAGGGTCGTTTCACCCTTGACAGCTCCTTTGCCGAATACGCCGGCCTGACCAAGGAAGTTGTTGTTTTCGGTTCAGGCAATAAAATCGAGTTGTGGAGTCCCGAAGAATTTGCCAAACGAAAGGCACGGCCCATCAGCGCTCCGGGCTTCGACTTCACCAAGATTCAATATTGATGGGCGGTGGTACTGTGGATTTTCACCATATCCCCGTTCTGTTTTACGAAACCGTGGATTCCCTTGCCATTCAGCCCGGCGGTGTGTATGTGGACTGCACCTGCGGCGGCGGCGGTCACAGCAGCGAAATCCTGCGCAGATTAGGCCCCGAAGGCCGATTGATTGCCATTGACCGCGACCCCGAAGCCATTGCCGTGCTTACCGAAAAATTCAAAGACGACCCCCGTGTTACACTGGTTCACGATAATTTCTTCAATATCAAGCTTATTCTTCAGAATCTCGGCATAAACGGCGCCGACGGCATTTTGGCCGATTTGGGTGTCAGCTCCCACCAACTGGACGATGCCGAGCGGGGATTTTCCTTTCACAAGGATGCACCCTTAGACATGCGCATGTCAAAAGAAGGCATGACGGCAGCCGAAGCGGTCAATACCCTGCCCCGTGAGGAATTGAAGCGTATCCTTTTTACCTACGGCGAGGAAAAATTCGCCGCCTCCATCGCCAACGCCATTGTGAATGCCCGGCAGGAGGCCCCCATTGAAACCACCCTGCAGCTGGTAGACATTATCCGCAGCGGAATGCCTGCCGCCGCCGCGCGGGACAACCATCCCGCCCGCCGCTCCTTTCAAGCCCTTCGCATTTATGTCAACCGGGAATTGGACGGGCTCGACACGGCGGTAAACGATATGTTCGATTGCTTAAATCCCGGGGGAACGGTGAGTATCATCACCTTCCACTCGTTAGAAGACAGAACGGTAAAGCAATGCTTTGCCGAGCTGGCAAAGGGATGCACCTGCCCCAGAGACTTTCCCGTTTGTGTTTGCGGCAACAAACCGAAAGCCAGGGTGCTCAAAGCAATTTCACCAAACGGCAAAGAGATTGCCGACAACCCGCGCGCACGCAGTTCGCACCTGCGTTCGGCCCGAAAACTGTAATTTCATCACATTGATTCATCAAGGAGGGGTGCAAAATGGCCACACAGTACAACACAACCGCATATGCATATTCCGCAGCACCCCGACAGGAGCGCCGTGAAGAAACACCGTATCTTGTGCCTCAAAAAAGAAAAACCAGGCACCAGCTTCAGCAGGAGAGACGCCGCTCCCTTGTGGGCGCCGTCAAAGCCTTCACCGTTGCCTGTGTGCTGTTTGCACTCTTCGGTGCCATTATTTTCTCCCGCATTACGCTGATTAAGGAGAGACAGGAGACGGAATCCCTGAAAGCCTCCCTCAGCGTGTATGAGAGCGAAAATGTCCGGCTGAACGTTTTGCTGAACAGTTTTGCTTCCGACGAGGCCATCGACGACTACGCCGTTAATGTGCTCGGTATGAAAAAACTGGAGCGCTATCAGATTCACTACTTTGAACAAAACACCGATGATGAGGCGATTGTTTACGATGATTAGTGAGTAAACCAAACCGTTTTCCTGTAAAATTTTTCTCGGAATATGTAAGCCGTATCACTTTTCAAAATGGTCAGAGGGCATAGAATCCCCTCCCCCATACATATATTGAAGAGTAATACAGATAACCCCCAGGCTGTCTGATTGCCGCTTAGGGCAGAACCATTTCAGGCCGACGGTTTGCAGCCGTATGCCGGAATCTGTCGAAGCAGCGGTTAAGGCGGCTGTTTTTTTACAAGAGGATTTTTGATTATGAAAACTTCCACCAACAGAAAAAATCTGACCAACCGCGCCATAGCTATTCTCGTTATGCTTATTATGGTCTTTTCCGTTGTTGCCGTTAACCTTGCCCGCATCATGCTGATTAACGGGGAGCAATATAAATCCAAAGCCGAGAACAATCAGCTTCAGGATTCCGAGATAGCTGCCCTGCGCGGCGATATTTATGATACCAACGGCATTGTACTTGCGCAAAGTGCCTCTGTATGGAAGGTATACCTCAACCCCAGCCGCATTCCCGACGATGAGGGTGTCAAAAATTTTCTGTGCACACGCCTCACCACCGTTATGCCCGACCTGGACTATGAGTCTCTGCGCGCCAAATGCGATTACAGCGGCAGCTATTACACCTTGAAAAGTCAGGTGGAAAAAGCGGAAAAAGATGACATTTCCCAGATTCTTTACAACAGTGAAGACGAGGAAAACGGTATTTCCGAGGCTACTGCCAAGCTGAACAGCACCAAATATAAGGCGCAGGCAAAGAATAAGGACGGCGAAACCGTTCTTGTTGACAAAACCTTTTATGTCAGCTCAGCCGTGGGCATTGACCCCGACACAAAGCGCTACTATCCCTGCGGCACACTGGCTGCCGCCGTGCTCGGCTTTACCGGCTCCGACGATGCGGGCCGCTCCGGTCTGGAATCCCAATACGATTCCGTTCTCACCGGCATTCCCGGCCGCATTATCAGCGCCAAAAACGGCCGCAGTGATTTGATGGGCGATGAATTTGAAACTATTTACGATTCCGAAAAAGGCCACAGCCTGAAGCTGACCCTGGACACCACCATCCAGCGTTATCTGGAAGAAGAACTGCAGGATGTGTATGTGGAATCCGGCGGTGTGGGTGCCTACGGTGTTGTAATGAAAGTGGATACCGGCGCCATTCTGGCCATGGCCAATCTGCCGGGATTTGACCCCAATAATCCCTACGCCCTCTCCGACAGCCAGAAGGCTTCTTTGACGGAAATAACCGACCCAACCGAATTATCCAATGCCAAAAGTGCTTTATACTACGCCAACTGGCGTAACTTCACCGTGAGTGACACCTATGAGCCCGGCTCTGTTTTCAAAACCGTTACCGCCAGCGCAGGTCTGGAATCCGGCAAGATAACCATGGACTTCAGTTGCACCTGCGGCGGCAGCGTTGAAGTGTACGACCGTGTTATCAAGTGTCACAACCATGCGGGTCACGGCTACCAGACTTTGCGCGAAGGCCTGATGAACTCCTGCAATCCTTTCTTTATCAAAGTCGGCAAGGAAATGAAATCCGACACCTTCTGCAAATTCTTTGAAGCGTTCGGCTTTACCGAAAAAACGGGTGTTGACCTGCCTGCCGAGCCTCAGCCCGTTGCCGACAAAACCTACCACTCCCTGAGTGAAATGGGCCCCGTTGAATTGGCCAGTTCCTCTTTCGGCCAGTCCTTTCAGGTCACGCCCCTTCAAATGATTACCGCCCTGTGCTCCATTGCCAACGGCGGCAATCTGGTTACCCCCTATGTGGTGGATGAGGTTATGGAT
>JAZRWZ010000036.1:0-6328 GCA_045599985.1 Acutalibacteraceae bacterium
AGCTGACCCGCGCCGACAAAGAGGCGGACCGCATCCGCCATGTTGACACCTGCGATGCCAACACCGGCCCCATCTTTCTGACCTACCGCGCCAACCCCGCCGTGGCAAAAATCCTGAACGACTGGGTAGCCGCTCACGCCCCCGTGTGTGACTTCACCGCAGAGGACAATATTCGGAACACCGTCTGGGTCATCGACTGCCCCGAAACCGTAACCGCCCTGTGTGCTCTGTTCGGCGGTGTGGAATCCCTGTATATCGCAGACGGCCATCACCGCGCTGCCTCCGCCGTGAAGGTGGGGCTTCGCCGCCGTGAGGCCAATCCCGCCTATGACGGGAGCGAGGAATTCAACTATTTTCTTGCCGTGCTGTTCAGCTGTGACGAGCTGGCCATCATGGACTACAACCGCGTTATGAAGGATTTAAACGGCAACACCCCCGCCGCATTTCTCCATAAGATTGCCGAAAAATTCACGGTGGAGGAGGCCTGCTGTGAAGGCCCCTATCACCCCGAGGCACGCCACACCTTCGGCATGCTGCTGGAGGGCAAATGGTATAAGCTCACCGCCAAGGCCGGCACCTTTGACGAAAGCGACCCCGTGGCCGCGCTGGATGTTTCCGTGCTGCAGAACAACCTGATTTCTCCCATTCTGGGAATTGATGACCCCCGCACCGACAAACGCATTGACTTTGTGGGCGGCATTCGCGGCCTTGAGGAATTGGAGCGCCGTGCAGCCGAGGATATGTGCCTGGCCTTTGCCATGTACCCCACAAGCCTTGAGGAATTGCTCGCCATTGCCGATGCAGGCAAGCTGATGCCGCCCAAATCCACATGGTTTGAGCCCAAGCTGTTAAGCGGCCTGTTTATTCACAAGCTGTCCTGATTTTGGCAGCCAAAAACTATCCGCGGTGTTTCCTCCCCGGGGGAAACACCGTCTTTTTGCCTCTTTTACCGCCCCGGTCGGTGAAAAAATTGAATATTTCAACCAAATTAGTGAATATTATTGCATTTCTATTGACATTTATTTTTTAAAGTCGTATGATTATGCACATCTTTATTGTTCAGGAGTATTTTTTGTGATGGCTGCAAAGATTTTTATTGACGGCAGTGCCGGCACCACCGGCTTAAGAATACACGAGCGTCTGGGCGCCCGCACCGATATTGAGATTATCACCCTTCCCGAGGCACAGCGCAAAGAGGCCTCCGCCCGCGCCAAGGCATTGAACAGCTGCGACATCGCTTTTCTCTGCCTGCCCGATGCTGCCGCTATCGAGGCAGTAAGCATGATTGAAAACCCCGCCGTGAAGGTGATTGATACCTCCACCGCCCACCGCACGGCAGAGGGATGGGCCTACGGCTTTCCCGAGCTTGGCCCCGATTTTTATGAGGGAGTCAAAAACGCCGACCGCGTTGCCGTGCCCGGCTGCCACGCCAGCGGATTCATCGCTCTGGTGCATCCCCTGATTCAGCAGGGAATCATCTCCCCCGCCACGGCACTCACCTGCCATTCCGTTACCGGTTACAGCGGCGGCGGCAAAAAAATGATTGCGCAGTATAAGGATGCCGGGGCAGAACCCGCTCTGCTCTCCCCCCGCCAGTACGGTCTGACCCAGCAGCACAAGCACCTCAAAGAGATGAAAGCCATCTCCGGCACCTGTGTAGCCCCCATCTTTTGCCCCATCGTTTCAAACTTTTACAGCGGCATGGTGGTTACCGTGCCCCTGTTTGCCAAAGACCTGATGCCCGGCAAAACCCCGGCGGATGTAAAAGCCGCCTACGCCGCCCGGTATAACAGCGGTCTGGTGAAGTATGAGGAAGAAATCGGGGAAGAGGGCTTCCTTTGCGCCAATGCCCTGAGCGGCAAAGACAACATGCAGATTTTTGTGCAGGGGAATGAGGAGCGCATGCTGCTCATGGCCCGCTACGATAATTTAGGCAAGGGTGCCTCCGGTGCCGCCGTGGAATGCCTGAACATTCTGCTGGGCGCCGACCCCATGACGGGGTTGGAAATTTGAAAAGGAATATAATGAAAGGTTCGGTATATGGATATGAAACAGATTGAAGGCGGCATCTGCGCCGCAAAGGGATTCACGGCAGGCGGTATTCACTGCGGCATCCGCAAAAACCGCTCCAAGCGTGACATTGCCCTGATTTTCAGCCAGAAGAAGGCGGCCACCGCCTGCGTATACACCACCAATCTGGTCAAGGGCGCTCCCCTTGCCGTTACCAAAAAGAATGTGGCCGACGGCTATGCCCAGGCCGTAATCTGCAACAGCGGCAACGCCAACACCTGCAACGCCAACGGCCCCGCCATTGCGGAGGGTATGTGCCGCTTGACTGCCGACGCTTTGCACATCGCCCCCGAGGATGTTGTGGTGGCCTCCACCGGCGTAATCGGCCAGCCCATGAGCCTTGAGCCCATCGCCGCGGGCATGGATGCTCTGGTAAAGAGCCTGGGCAGCAACGGTTCCCACGCGGCCGAGGGCATTATGACCACCGACACGGTGGAAAAGCAGATTTCCTTTGCCTTTGATGTGCAGGGGAAGGAATGCCATATCGGCGGCATTGCCAAAGGCTCCGGCATGATTCACCCCAACATGGCAACCATGCTTGTGTTTGTGACCTGCGACTGCGCCGTTTCCCCCGCCATGCTGCAAAAGGCCCTTTCCGCCGATGTGGAAACCTCCTTTAATATGGTCAGTGTGGACGGCGACACCTCCACCAACGATATGGTCTGCGTGATGGCAAACGGAATGGCGGGCAACCCTGAAATCACCGCCGAGGGCGCGGATTATGATACTTTCTGCGAGGCCCTTCACGGCGTTACCGCCTACCTGTGCAAAAAGATTGCCGGGGACGGTGAGGGCGCTACCAAGCTGCTGGAATGCAATGTGACCGGCGCGGCGGATGAAGAAACCGCCAAAACCGTTGCCAAATCCGTCATCTGCTCCTCCCTGCTCAAGGCCGCCATGTTCGGCGCCGATGCCAACTGGGGCCGTGTGCTGTGCGCTATCGGTTACAGCGGCGCGGCAGTGGATGTGAATAAAGTGGATGTGGCCTTCGCCTCCGCCGCAGGCACCCTGCCCGTTTGCGTGAACGGCGCCGGTATCGACTTCTCCGAGGATAAGGCCAAGGAGATTCTGACGGAAAAAGAAATCCAGATCAATATCGAATTGAATTCCGGCGCAGGCACCGCCACCGCATGGGGCTGTGACCTGACCTACGACTATGTGAAAATCAACGGTGATTACCGCACCTGATAAGGAGAAATAAAAATGGAAAACATCAAAGCCATCAGCCATGCGCAGCGTGCCGAGGTGCTCACCCAGGCCCTGCCCTACATCAAGGATTACATCGGCAAAATCGTTGTCATCAAATACGGCGGCAACGCCATGATAAACGAAGAACTGCGTCAGGCGGTTATGGGCGACATCGTGCTGCTCTCCACCATCGGTGTCAAGGTGGTGCTGGTGCACGGCGGCGGCCCCGAAATCACCGAGATGCTGGGTAAAATCGGCAAGGAATCCAAATTCTGCAACGGCCTGCGCGTGACCGATAAAGAAACGGCTGAAATTGCCCAGATGGTGCTGGCAGGCAAAATCAACAAGAATCTGGTCAACCTGATTCAGAACACCGGCGGCAAGGCCATCGGCCTTTGCGGGCTGGACGGCCACCTGATTGAGGCAAAGATGCTCAATGAGGAGCTGGGCTATGTGGGCGAGATTACCGAAATCCACCCCGAGCCCGTACTGGATTTGCTGGAGAAGGGATATATCCCCGTGGTTTCCACCGTGGGCTGTGACGGCGAGGGCAATGTTTACAACATCAATGCCGACACCGCTGCCGCAGGCCTTGCGGGCACCCTGAAGGCCGAAAGCATGATTTCCCTGACGGATATCTGCGGAATTCTTTATGATAAGGACGATGACAGCACCCTGATTTCCGCCATCCATGTCAGCGATGCTCCCCGCCTGATGAACGAGGGCGTGATTGCGGGCGGCATGATTCCCAAGGTGGAGTGCTGCATTGAGGCCATTCGCCGGGGTGTGAAGAAAGTATTCATCATTGACGGGCGTGTGCCCCACTCCATTATTATTGAAATGTTTACCGATGCCGGTATCGGCACCATGTTTACAGCGGATTGAGGGAATGAAAATGGATATTAAAGAACTGGACAGCCAATATGTGGCCAACACCTATGCCCGCTTTCCCATCTCTCTGGTAAAGGGGAAGGGCTCCCTCCTTTGGGATAACGAGGGCAAAGAATACATCGACCTTGGCAGCGGCATTGCCGTGAACGCCTTCGGTCTGGCGGATGAGGGCTGGAAGGCCGCCGTTACGGCTCAGCTGGATTGCCTGCAGCACACCTCCAACCTCTATTTCACCGAGCCCTGCGCCAAGCTGGCACATCAGCTTTGTGAGCGCACGGGGCTTAAGAAAGTATTTTTCGGCAACAGCGGTGCCGAGGCCAACGAGTGCGCCATCAAGGTGGCCCGCAAGTGGGGCCTTACCCACAAGGGTGAAGGGCACTCCACCATCATCACCCTGAAAAACAGCTTCCACGGCAGAACGGTCACCACACTGGCCGCCACGGGTCAGGATGTGTTCCACACGGATTTCGGCCCCTTCCCCGAGGGCTTTGTGTATGCCGAGGCCGACAACCTTGACAGCGTAAAGGCTTTGGCGGAGCAGAACAACTGCTGTGCCATCATGATGGAGCTGATTCAGGGCGAGGGCGGCATCTTTGTGCTCTCCCCCGACTTTGTCAAGGGCGTTTGCGACCTGGCAAAGGAAAAGGATTTGCTGATTATCATTGATGAGGTGCAAACCGGCAACGGCCGCTCCGGCGCCCTTTACACCTACATGAACTACGGCTTCACCCCCGATATCGTCACCACTGCCAAGGGCCTTGGCGGCGGCCTGCCCATCGGTGCCTGCATGCTGGGCGAAAGGGTGAAGGATGTGCTCAATGCCGGCTCCCACGGCTCCACCTTCGGCGGCAACCCCGTTTGCTGCGCCGGGGCGCTGTATGTGCTCTCCCGCATTGACGATGCTCTGCTTGCCGAAGTCAAAGCCAAATCCGACTACATCATCGGTGAACTCAAAAACGCCGAGGGTGTGAAGGATATCAGCGGCATGGGCCTGATGCTGGGCATTCTGCCCGAAAAGCCCAAGGCGCAGGTCATCAATACCTGCATGGAAAACGGCGTTCTGGTGCTCAGCGCCAAGGATAAGGTGCGTCTGCTGCCCGCTCTGAACATTCCCATGGAGCAGCTGCAAAAGGCCGTGGCCGTGCTGAAAAAGGCTTTGGCGAAATAAATCCCCATTGGGTTTTCCCACATTCCATACAAAACAGAAAAAGCGATGTTTCACTTGCCAAAGGGCAGAAACATCGCTTTTTTATTTTTGCAAAGGCGGGTATTTTTTGTTATTTCACTTCAATATCCGCGTTTCCTTCAATTTCCAGATAACGGTTCACATTCCGCCCGGTCAGGGGTTTGCCGTTAAAGGTCACATTCTCGAAGGCTGCGGATATATAGTTGGTGTCGGCTGCCCACGATTTTAGCAGCGCACTGAAAGGATTGCCGGGGGACAGCCGGTTCAGGAACCGTGCCAGACCGAACAGCACCTTATCCCCGAAGGAGAGGCTGCGGCTTGTGCACAGCTTCCCTTTCAACTGCCCGTTCACGGCAATGTTGCGGAAGGTGACGCCCGTTATGCGGCAATCCGTTATGTCGGTGCCGTAAACAAGGCAGGCCAGGGGGCGGCCCGTGTCACGGTATATCTCAATATCCTCAAACACCACGGTATCTATGCTGCCCGTTCCCGTTTCCGCCGCCACGGCCAGAGCGTACACCCTGTCATGGTCCCACACGGCGTTGCGGTAAATCACATCGCAGGCCGTAAAGCGGATGCGGTGAATATCCGAGGCCACCTCCCCGGTAATGCCGAAGCACCGGGCCTTGGGGGAAAAGGCCACGCAATCGTGAAAGGTGATGTCGTTTGCCTCATAAGCCGTGTTGGTGGTTTTTACGGAGAAGGCATCGTCCCCCGTGCGCACAAAGCAATCCGAAACCGTTACCCCGGAGCAGCCGCAGATATCCAGCCCGTCGCTGTTTGTGCGGTAGCCCGTAACGGTAATATCCCGAACGGTCATATCCGTGCAGCCGTAGCAGATAAAAGTCCATGAGGGGCAGTTAAGCAGGCAGAGCCCCTCCACCGTGCAGCCGCTGCAATACTGCACCAATGCCCCCTCCCGCTCCTTGCGGTCAAGGGGGGTAAAATCAAAGGTTCCGAAGCCCGTCACCACACCGTTCTGCTTGCCGGAGT
>JAZRWZ010000037.1:0-5130 GCA_045599985.1 Acutalibacteraceae bacterium
AACGGCGTACCCACCATGTATATCGGCATGCTTCAGCACCCGGATTTTGCCACCACCGATTTTTCACACATGCGCACGGGCATTATGGCAGGCTCCAACTGCCCCGCCTCCCTGATGGCGGAGGCCGCGGAAAAGATGCACATGACCATTGTTTCCGTATTCGGCCAGACCGAAGCCTCCCCCGGCTGCACCATGAGCAGCATTGATGACAGTGAGGATGTGCGCTACAACACCGTGGGCAGTGCCTTCCCCCATGTGGAGTGCAAAATCATTGACCCCGAAACGGGTAAGGATTTGCCCGATATGCAAACCGGCGAGTTCGTGGCAAGAGGCTACAACCTGATGAAGGGCTACTATAAAATGCCCAAGGCCACAGCCTCCACCATTGATGCCGACGGCTGGCTTCACACCGGCGACCTTGCCTGCCGCCGCCCCGACGGCACCTACCTCATCACCGGCCGCCTGAAGGATATGATTATCCGCGGCGGTGAAAACATCTATCCCAGAGAAATTGAAGAATTCATCTTTACCCACCCGGCGGTGGAGGATGTGCAGGTTGTGGGCGTGCCCGATACCAAATACGGCGAAGAGGCGTTGGCCTGCGTTATCCTGAAGAAGGGCGAAACCCTTACGGCAGACGAAATGCGTGAATACATGGTAAGCCGCATTGCCCGCCACAAGGTGCCCAAATACATCGATATAGTTGACAGCTTCCCCAAAAACGCAGCCGGTAAGGTGCTTAAATACAAGATGCGTGAGCAGGGCATTGAACGCCACCATCTTGAAACCGATAAATAATCCGCTCCCCTTTTTATGTTGAACCGTGCCCCGGGCACTTCAAATAATTTATTATATTTCTGCAAAGGAGTTATGTAAAATGTTAAACATCAGAATCGAGAAGACAACTGCTCCTAAGGCAAAGCCCACCGGCAAACTCGGCTTCGGTAAGATTTTTACCGACCACATGTTTGTGATGAACTACACCGAAGGAAAAGGCTGGTATGATGCCAGAATCATTCCCTACCAGAACCTCTCTCTCTCCCCCGCCAGCATGGTGTTCCACTACGGCCAGGAGATGTTCGAGGGTCTGAAGGCTTATCGCGGCGCCGACGGCAAGCCCCGCTTGTTCCGCCCCGACATGAACGCCAAGAGAACCAATGATTCCAACAAAAGACTGGTTATCCCCGAGCTGCCTGTTGAAGATTTCGTGCAGGCTGTCAGCGAGGTTGTAAAAGTGGATGCCGACTGGATCCCCTCCGATCCCGGTACCTCCCTCTATATCCGTCCCTTCATTATTGCCACCGATGATTTCCTCGGTGTTGCTCCCTCCAAGAACTATCTCTTCATCATCATCCTTTCCCCCAGCGGTGCATACTATGAGAGCGGCCTTGCTCCCGTGGGCATCTGGATTGAGGATGACTATGTTAGAGCCGTTAAAGGCGGCATGGGCTTTGCCAAGACCGGCGGCAACTACGCTGCCAGCCTTATCGCCCAGGTGAAGGCTCACGACGACGGTTACAGCCAGGTTCTGTGGCTTGACGGCGTTGAGAGAAAGTACATTGAAGAAGTCGGCGCCATGAACATCTTCTTCAAGATTGACGGCAAAATCGTTACTCCCATGCTCAACGGCTCCATTCTGCCCGGCATCACCCGCAACTCCGTTATCCAGATCTGCAAGGATTGGGGTCTGCCCGTAGAGGAAAGAAAGGTTTCCGTTGACGAGCTGCTTGAGGCTCAGAAGACCGGCAAGCTGGAAGAGTGCTTCGGCACCGGCACAGCCGCCGTTATCTCCCCCGTCGGCAAGCTCCGCTACAAGGATGACGTTATGGTTATCAACGGCGGCGGCATCGGTGAAATCAGCCAGAAGCTGTACGACACCGTTACCGGCATTCAGCTTGGCACCAAGGAAGATAAATTCAACTGGGTAAAGGTTCTGTAAGTTATGGAACACAAACGCATTACCCTTTTCTGCGGCCATTACGGCAGCGGAAAAACCAACATCGCGGTCAACTATGCCATGGCGCTTAAAGAGGCTTATTCTCAGGTGGCCATTGCCGACCTCGATATTGTAAATCCCTATTTTCGCACAAAAGACAGCGAGGCGGAATTGAATCAGCACGGCATCCGGCTTATCAGTTCTCTGTACGCCGGCTCCAATGTGGATTTGCCCGCCCTGCCCGCCGAGACCTACGCCATACTGGACAACCCCGACCTCTACGCCGTAATCGATGTGGGCGGGGATGACAGAGGCGCTCTGGCACTGGGCCGTTATGTCCCCTCCCTTCTGGAAGAGGGCAATTACGAAATGCTGTTTGTGATAAACCGGTTCCGCCCCCTCACCCGCGATGCCGCCGGCACGCTGGAGGTCATGGGCGAAATCGAAGAGGCCTGCGGAATGAAATTCACCGGCATTGTTCACAACTCCAATCTGGGGGATGACACCACGGCGCAGGATGTGTTAAGCTCCCTGCCCTATGCCGAAGAAATTGCCGAAAAAACAGGCTTACCCATCAAAATGACTGCGGTGCGCGCAGGGCTCACGGAAGAACTGCGCGGCCGTATTCCCGACCTGTTTCCCTTGACCCTTTATGTGAAGCAATCCTGGGAGCAGGGCGGCCACAGTTAAACAGAACAGGAGGACAAACCATGGCAAAGGTTACATTCAATACCGATTTATGCAAGGGCTGCGGCCTTTGTGTTGACGCTTGCCCCAAAGGGATTCTGGCCCTGCTCAACGACACCATCAATGTCAAGGGCTACCATCCCGCCGGTATGACCGACCAGGAGAAATGCATTGCCTGTGCATTCTGCGCTACTATGTGCCCCGACTGCGTCATCACCGTTGAGAAATAAGAAAGGAGAATATCCATGGCTGAAAAAGTACTTATGAAGGGTAATGAAGCCCTGGCCGAGGCCGCCATCATGGCAGGCT
The DNA here is from genome assembly GCA_045599985.1 of Acutalibacteraceae bacterium. GTDB lineage: Bacteria > Bacillota > Clostridia > Oscillospirales > Acutalibacteraceae > CAG-177. The sequence goes on from JAZRWZ010000037.1 coordinate 2,933, forward strand.
GCCACCACTACTTCGGTTACCCCATCACCCCTCAGACCGAGGTTGCCGCTTACATGTCCAAAAAAATGCCCAAAATCGGCGGCACCTTCCTGCAGGCAGAAAGCGAAATCGCCGCCATCAATATGGTAATCGGCGTTTCCTCCACCGGCAAAAGAGTTATGACCTCCTCCTCCTCCCCCGGAATCAGCCTGAAGAGCGAGGGTCTTTCCTATCTGGCAGGCTGCGACCTGCCCGCACTTGTAGTTAATGTGCAGCGCGGCGGCCCCGGCTTGGGCGGCATTCAACCCTCCCAGTCCGATTATTTCCACGCCACCCGCGGCGCAGGCCACGGCGACTTCCACATGCTGGTTCTGGCTCCCTCCTCCGTACAGGAGATGGTGAACCTCACCTTCAAGGGCTTTGACCTTGCCGACAAATACCGCATGACCGCCATGATTCTTGCCGACGGCACCATGGGCCAGACCATGGAGCCCGTTAGCCTTGAGATGGGCGATGTCAAGCAGTATGACAAGCCCTGGGCAACCGAAGGCACCGGCCTTGCACGCCCCCACAACATCCTAAACTCCCTTTTCCTCAAGCCCGAAGAGCTGGAGAACGGTAACTTTGAGCGCTATGCGCGCTACAAATACATCGAAGAAAACGAAGCCATGTGGGAAGAATACTGCATGGAGGATGCCGACATCTGCATCGTTGCCTTCGGTATTGCCGCCCGTGTTTCTCACAACGCCATCGACGAAGCCCGCAAGCAGGGCATCAAGGTCGGCATGATTCGCCCCATCACCCTGTGGCCCTTCCCCAAAGCTCCTTTGGCTGCTGCTGCCGATAAAGTAAAATGCTTTATCTCCGTTGAGCTTTCCATGGGTCAGATGATTGAGGATGTGGAGCTTGCCACCCGCTGCAAAAAGCCCGTTATGCTTTGCAACCGTGTTGGCGGCATGATTCCCAGCGTAAAGAATGTATTTGATTCCATCGTAGAAGCCAATAAGATCGGAGGCGACAAATAATGGCCGTTGTATTTCAGAAACCCCATGCATTGACTGATACCCCTCTCCATTACTGCCCCGGCTGCACCCACGGTATTGTTCACCGTCTGGTTGCCGAGTGCCTGGATGAACTGGGTGTGGAAGGTAAGACCATCGGCATTGCCCCCGTTGGCTGCTCCGTTATGGCTTACGACTACTTCAACTGCGACATGATTGAGGCTGCCCACGGCAGAGCTCCCGCTGTTGCCACCGGCGAAAAAAGAAGCCTTCCCGACAGCGTTGTGTTCACCTATCAGGGTGACGGTGACCTTGCCTCCATCGGCACAGCCGAAACCGTTCACGCCGCTGCCCGCAACGAGAACATCACCATCATCTTCATCAACAACGCCATTTACGGCATGACCGGCGGCCAGATGGCTCCCACCTCCCTGCCCGGCCAGATTACCCAGACCTCCCCTTACGGCCGTGATACCGATAAGGTCGGTTTCCCCATCAAGGTTTGCGAAATGCTCTCCAATGTTGACGGCGCTTCCTACCTTGAAAGAGTTGCCGTAAACAACGTGAAAAACATCAAGGCCGCCAAAAAGGCCATCAAGCACGCTTTCCAGAACCAGATTGAGGGCAAAGGCTTCTCTCTGATTGAAGTGCTTTCCACCTGCCCCACCAACTGGGGTCTTACCCCCGACAAGGCCCTCAAATGGCTGGAGGACAACATGATTCCTTACTATCCCCTTGGCGTATACAAGGATAAATACAGCGGGGAGGAGAAATAATATGACGAAATCCATTCTTTTGGCAGGCTTCGGCGGTCAGGGCATCCTGTTTGCCGGCAAGTTTCTTGCCTACAAAGGTCTGATTGAGGGCAAAGAAGTCAGCTGGCTCCCCTCCTACGGCCCCGAAATGCGCGGCGGTACCGCCAACTGCAGCGTCATCCTGAGCGACGAGCCGGTTGGTTCTCCCATCGTCACCGCTCCGGATGTGCTGATCGCCATGAACCTGCCCTCGCTCGACCGCTTTGAAAGCGAAGTCGTGCCCGGCGGCATGATCTTCTACGACTCCTCGCTCATATCGCGCGGCGTCGCCCGCGCGGACGTGAAGGCGTTCCCCGTGCCCGCCACAAAGCTGGCCGAGGAACAGGGCTTTACCACGCTGGCCAATATGATCGTCATGGGCAAAATGCTCAAGGAGACGAACGTGTTCCCCGTGGAAGCCATC
>JAZRWZ010000038.1:0-15591 GCA_045599985.1 Acutalibacteraceae bacterium
AAATTAACGATAACTTATGATAGTATCAATGTGTAAATTTTTGAAAAGGAGCAACAGATATGAAAACAAAGCGCATCTCTTCCGTACTTTGTGCCCTTCTGCTTGTGCTGACCATGCTTTTCGGTTCCGTTACCGTCGGCATTACCGCATCCGCTGAAGAAGGCACCATCAAAAATGTCATCATCATGATTGGTGACGGCATGGGCCCCAACCACCTGAATTGGGTGGAGCAGGAGAAAGATGTTGATCTTGTTATGAACACCTTCCCCTATCAGGGCTTCTCCCAGACCAACTCTTTGAGCGGCACCACCGATTCCGCCGCAGGCGGCACGGCATTGGCCTGCGGTCAGTTGACCAAAAACGGCAACATCGGCTGCAAAACCTTCGGCATTGAGGATGTGGCTTCCATCCGCACCAGCTTCAAAAGCATCAGCGAGATTGCTCGGGACAAGGGCATGAAGACCGGCGTTCTGACCTCCGACTCCAACGCAGGTGCCACACCCGCTGCCTTCTCCGCCCACACCACCGACCGCGGCAACGGCGACGACATCAGCACCCAGCAGTTAAAGAGCAGCTTTGATTTGATCTGGAGCGAGGATGACGCTTATGTCACCCGCGATAACGCTGCGGAAAACGGCTTTACCTACGTTGAAAACGCCTTGGATGTGCAGGGCCTTACAGACGGCACCCGCTCCTTTGGCCAGTTCCATCACGTTTGCTTTGATGACGGCAGCAAATCCACCACACCTTTGAGCATTCTTACCACCCTTGCCATTAAGCAGCTGGATAACGATAACGGCTTTTTCCTGATGGTGGAAGGCGCCCACATCGACAAATACTCCCACAACAACGACAAGGAGAACATGATGAATGCTCTGCTTGAGTTTGATAAGGCTATCAGCAACGCTCTGGATTTTGCCAAAGAAGACGGCGAAACCCTGATTATCGTAACTGCCGACCATGAAACCGGAGGCATCAAAAACGATGACGGCACCTTCACCTTCACCAAAACCGGCCACAGCAGCGCCGATGTACCCGTAAAAGTGTACGGCAAGGAAGGTCTTGTGAAGGACGGTTCCGTTGTTCGCAACATTCAGATTCCCCAGTTTGCCGCCAAAGCCCTTGGCGCCGAGCTCCCTGTTCTCACCAATAACCCCAGCTTCTTCCTTGATTTCTTTAAAGTTCTGTTCCAGTGGATCAAGGATGCCCTTACCATTAAGTAAGTAATTCCAACCCCTAAAAGCACAACAGCAGCAGAATCGCTTCTGCTGCTGTTTCTTTTTGACCCGGCAATAGAAAACATGCCGAATATTAAAGACTATCAAATTAAAATACAAGAGAATCCACGCGGTTGATAAGCGAAATCAGTCTATCCCGCAGGAAGGAGATGAGTTCAGTATTGTCGGGGGAACGGCGTGTGGAGCGGCGAAGCAGACGAACCACACCCATAAGAGAAGCCTTATCCTCCATGGCATCCAAAACATCTTTTTCTTCCGTATCAAAATACAGAGAGAGGGTCTTGCGCCATATGTAATGGGTAGCCTCGGCGGAGATACCCAAAAAGTTCTCAATAATCGATGGATCGGAAAGGCCGAATCCCACATATGCATTATAAACAGAGGCCAGTTCAAACACGGGATGGCCGGTGCAGAGGGTATCCATATCAATCAGAAGAGATTCGCCGTTCTGAAGCATAACGTTTTTAAAGTGATAATCGCCGTGAAGCATGGTGCTGCGGGCGGGAACCTCCTGCACCATACGGGTCAGTTTTGCATATTCCTCGGCAGGCAGGAAATTCGCAAGGTCTTTTACCCAGCCCAAGGCAACCTCTTTCATATCGGGCATATCGCCGGGCTTCACTTCGGTTGCATGAATCTTCTTGAGCAAATCCACGGAAAGTTGAACAACCTCATCGGTTTTTTCGGGATGGGCTCTCACAATCTTCAAAAACGAAGTGGCATTCAACAGTTCAAACACGGAACCGTAGCCCTCCCCTACGCGCACCACATCATAAGGAATGGCGGTGGGAATGCCCAGCACAAAGGCCTTGCGGGCAAGCTCGCGCTCACGCTGAATATCGGGCAAGCTGTCGGGGTTCAGGTACACCTTAATGATAGTATCGGGGTCCAAACGGTATACTTTGCCGTTTGCACCCTGACCGATCACCTCACAGCCCTCTACGCTGATTTTACGGTATGCTTTTTCCACATCCATAATCTCGGTGAATCCGGTCATGTCTAGAATCTCATACACCTCCGCATTCACATTGGAAATGCGGGTGGAGCTGTTTTGCTTTTTGAGGCGAAGCAGAATGCGAAGGCCGGCGCTGGAGATATAACTCAGATCATCGGCATCCACGACCCACGCTGCATCGGGATACTGTGCCACGGCTTCGTTAATGGCTGTTTCGGTGGCGGCGGCGTTGGAGGAATCAATGTGACCGTGTAATTTCAGGAAGAGGGTATTGTTCTCAAATAAAAGGGATAATGTTTCCATTTAATTTTCTCCTTCTCAGTTCGAAAAAGTTTCGTTAATCAGTTCCACATATTCGCGGTATGCTGCGGAGTGGTCAAGCTCGCTTACAGCATCGGCCACGGAACGGTAATACCACTCATGCTCTTTCGGGTCCTTCTGGTTAAAGTAACGCCACATTCTGTCCCCTTCCACGCAATGCAGGCGGTAGAAGGAACGCATGTTGGACAGCTTATCGGCAAGCCAGAGCATTTTAACATTGATATCCTCCGAGGCCTTCAATTCCTCAATGGATTCAATTTTGCGCTGTTTCCATGTGAGGGAGGAATCCATATCCCGGTATTTGTTCTCGGTTTCGGATGCCACCAGATGCTGAATCTTTTTGCCGAATTCTTTGCCGATGGTTTCGATGGAAATACCGGCATCCTCCACGGTATCGTGCAAAAAAGCGGCTGCCATCACATCTCTGTCCTCGGTTAGACTTGCTACAATGGACGCGGCCTCCATGGCATGCAGCACAGAGGGGGTGTTGCTTGATTTTCGGGTTTGGCCGCTGTGAGCCTCAATGGCGAAACGGGCGGCCTTATCTACAACATCTTCAACGGGGTTGTCAAAACTCATGTTAATATATCCTCAACTTTTCATTATTTACTTGGCACGGAACCATACCGTCATATCGGATTCACCGCGGTTGGCAAAGCCGAAATACGGAATCATTTTTACTTTAACGGGTTCACGCTGTTCGGATTTGAAGCGGCTGTATAAGGCCTTCTCCTCCGCCGTCACGGAAGCTTCCAGAATCACCGTATTCACACTGAAGAAAGAATCATATTCCACCTTCGGCTCGCAGGCGGTATTGATAATCAAATCGTGCAGGTGATACGGGTTATCTGATTTTTCAAGGCAGTAAACCACGGGGCCCAACATCATGGCAGCCTTACCGGCATCGGCACGCACAGCACCGTTGGCCTGATAGAATACGGGGCGCATACGGTAATCCAGATTCACTGTGAAGCAATCTGCATCCACCGCAATGGCAGCATAGCCGTTTTGCATGCTAAATGGAGCGGAAACAGTATAATCCTCACACCAGCCGGGCACACGCACTAATAAGGTTTTCCCTTTGGCACCGGTCACCGTAAGCTTGATTTCACCGCTGCAGGGATATGCGGTTTCCATATCCACTTCTATGCCCTCAAAAGATGCGTTCAGGTTCATGAACTGATGAACAAGAATCCGGTTGTCATCAAAGGAAAAGACCGAACCGCCGAGTGAGGCGAGATAACGGGTCATATTGGGCGGGCAGCAGGAACAGTTGAAGTTCTTTTGCCGCCGGGTAATGGGCAGCCTGTCGCCGTTTTTGACGGAGGTGTGCCTTGTTCTGTCGGACAGGTTGATTTCCAGCGGATTCTCATAGAAAAAAGATGTGCCGTCCAAAGAAATACCCGAAAGAGCACCGTTATACATTTCACGCTCCACCACATCGGCATAGCGGCTGTCTATCTCAACATTTTTCATTCTGTCGGCAAACAAACCCATGGCAATGGAAGCGCAGGTTTCGTTGTAGGCCGTATCATTGGGCATATCGTAAGGGATGGTAAAGGCCTCCCCCATATTGGAGGAACCGATACCGCCGGTAATGTACATTTTGCGGTTATATATGTCGTCAAACAGCGCTTTGCAGGCGATGAGCATGGCCTCATCCTGCATCTCCAAAGCGGCATCTGCTATGCCGGAATACAGATATGCGGCACGAACGGCGTGACCGAACGCTTCCCTTTGCTCACGCACGGGAAGATGGGACTGAGCATAGTTGTCATAGCACCAGCTCAGGTTCAGGTCATCGTCCTTCGCCACACCTCTCTGGTCAAGGAAGAACATGGCCAGATCACGGTATTTGGTAACCCCGGTTAACCGATACAGTTTAAACAAAGCCAATTCAATTTCTTCATGGCCGGGCGTGAAAAAGCCGGAAGAACGCTCCACCGTGAAAACACGGATAACCAAATCAATGTAGCGGTCCAGCACATCAATAAAGCGGCTGCTGCCCGTAGCTACTCGGTAGGCGCAGGCGGCCTCAATCAGGTGCCCGAGGCAATACAGCTCATGGTGGTCCCGGTTACGAAAACGGGTGCCGGGTTCAACGATTGTGTGGAATATATTGAAATAGCCGTCTTCCGTCTGCCCTTTTTCAATATCATCTATCAAGACATCTACTTTTTCAAGCAGCACTTCATCTTTGTTTTGAGCATAGATATAACAGGCCGCTTCCATCCACTTTGCTACATCGGAATCCCAAAAGAAATGGGGCTTATGGTATTCGCTGCCCTCTGTCCAAAGCAGTTTGAAGGCTTCAAAACGGCCCGTTTCTTCATAGCGGCTTTCCACCGCATACACGGTAACCTCACGGTTTTGCTTTTGTTTCTCGGCCCAGAAGCCGCCGGTGATATTCACATTTTGAAAAGGAACGGATTTCAGTTTTTCCATACATCATCCCACCGTAACAATAATATATGGATATGATAACACAGACCGTCTCCCAATGCAACACATCGGAACAACTAAAGCAAGATATCATTACGCAAAATGAAAATAAAAAACCGGTGCCTCACCAGAATCCGGACAAAGCACCGTTTTTTCAAATCTTCAATTCATCTTGTATCCGCCGAAATCCATATACAATTTACGACTGCTGTTCGATAACGGCATTCAGCACTTGCGGAATTTCGTCGTATGCCATCCCCTCAATAAGGATGACTTCCGAAATACCGTCATGAGATACATCGGCACAAAATACTTCGCTGCCGTTTTCATCTGTAAATGAAGTGACAGGGTAACCGTTTACCGTGCCGACAGAACATTCTTCCGGATTCCGCCCGGGGAGCGTCCCTCTTTTGGCAAGGCAGATTTTTACAGCTTTATTCCCGTTCTTGTAGATAACTGTAATCGCATCGTCAACGACTTCACCGTTTTCACAGTAGAAAAAATAATCCTGAGTTTCGAGCTGCAAGCCATACGGAAAAGTAATATCGGAAAAATCCACACCGAAATAAGCAGATATTTCATCCAAAGATTTTTCTTGCTTTCCCAAATCGGGACTCACAGCATTTTCATCGGGCATTTGCGCCTTTGAGTCCTCACTTACAAAAAATCCCGATTCGGCCTGATTCATATTCATTTCGTCTGCGTAGGTATCCATATTTACTTCCGCAGCCATATCGGCCGATTTACCCAACGGTTTAAAAAATGTCATAACAGGCACGGCAATCAAAGCCAGCATGGCAGCCATGGCGGCAGGAACAATCCATCTTTTTTTGCTGACAGAGTGCTTTGTTTGGGCAGCCATCTGAATATCGGCTTTAAGGGCTGCGGATGCTTTAAGAGAATCCACTTCACGCAAATACTGTTCTTTATTCATCCTCAAACCCTCCAATCATATTTTTCTTCAGCATCTCCCGCCCGCGGGAAAGCCAGCTGAGCACCGTATTCTGACCTGCGCCCAGAATCTTGCCGATTTCAGCAGCGGTATAGCCCTCATAGTAATGCAGATAAATGGCATTGCGGTATTTTTCGGGCAGCTGGCGCACAAATTCCAGAACGGAATCCCCCTGCTCCGGCGCAGGCACGGTTTCGTCCAAAACCGTAAGATATTTATGATTGCGGGTAAGATTATGGCACTGATTCACCGTAACACGAATCAACCACGCCTTCAGGTGTTCCTCGTTTTGAAAACTTCGGTTTTGCTCCAACAGCTTTAAAAATACTCCCTGGGTCACATCCTCGGCATCGGAACGGTTGGCGGTATTATGAAAAGCCACACGAAAAACCGTATCGGTATAGTGGGCATAGGCGTAATCAAACGCCGCTCTTCCTTTCATTTTTTCTGCCATACGAATCCCCTTTTTCCGGGTCAGGATATCCCAATCAAAAAAGAAAGGTGATTTTATCGCAGCCCGGTTATGATACCGTAATCATAACACAGCCACAAACGAATGACAACCGATTATTCTTCCGTATCATGCCCTGAATCTTCTTTTATGACGATTTTTTCTGTTTTTTTATTTCTCAATTCCTTTGCGCGTTTGGCGAATTTTCTTCTTTTTCTTTTGATTCTCAAACGGTTTGCGATAAAAATCAAAACAATGGCAACAACGGCAAAGAGTATAATATAAGGTAAAGAACTGATAAACCAGACAGCAAAGCTGCGAAGGCCTTGGCCAAGATTATAGAGGTTATCACTAAGGCGACTCTTCACCTCGGCAAAAAAGCCCTGTTTTTCGGCGGCGGTCACACGCTCAACCTCTTCTATGTTAAGGGTCACGGTAGAGTATGCAATCAAGTCATCATAAGTTTTCAGTTGGGACTGAAAGCTTTCAAGTTCTGCTCTCACCTCGGTCAAACGAGACTGCACCTCTATGATTTCAGACACGGTGCTTGCCTTTTTCAAAATGCCGAGTAAGGCTTCCTGTTCGGTTTTGAGAGCAGCAATATGACTTTCCGTATCAATATAACTGCCGGTAATATCCTTTACCGTTTCATTTCGGGAAGTAACCGTACCGAGGGATGACACCGTTTCGGTAAATGAATCAAACTTCTCTGCGGGTATTCTTGCCACTAACTGTGCATCGCGGCAAGAATCGTATCCGTAGGAATTACCGCTGATACTGCTGCTTTCCACATAACCACCCAGGGTTATAATCTGCTGCTGCAGCTTTGTCAGAAAGACATCAAAATCGTTGGTTTGCACATAAAACGAGCCGTCTTTTATCAACTTGCGGGAAGCGGCAATGGCTGCTTCTGACGGAGCAGATTTAGCTTCGGCACCCTCGGCAGGAGCGGCCACGGAGTCATTTGTCAGCATGCCGAACTCCTCATCATTCATCACTGCCTTTTCTTCGTAAATAGCTGCATCCCGGGCAGCACCCATTTTATTTGAAGCACCGCAAGCCGAAAAGCAACCCGCAACAAGAACTAAAATAACAGACAACGAAACCCATTTTACAATATTCTTTTTCATTTTTGACACTCCTTTCAGTGACTTTCAATTACAATACACTTGAGAAGGCGTAATTATTGCACCGAAAATAAAAAAATTTCAGCGCATACCTTTTTCGGCATACGCTGAAACATTGATGAGTATTTGTCAGCCGTTACAATTGCAGTGCTTATCGTAGGAAGGATTAAATGCATAGAAATTGCGGTCATCCAGCTTATCGGTCACAAGGCGCAGTGCCTCACCGAAACGCTGAAAATGCACAATCTCCCGTTCACGCAGGAATCGGATTACATCCTTCACATCGGCATCATCCACCAGACGAAGGATGTTATCGTAGGTCAGCCTTGCCTTTTGTTCCGCCGCCATATCCTCCATCAAATCGGCAATCACATCACCGGTGCTTTGGATGCAGGCGGCGTTGAACGGCACACCTGCGCTGTCGGCAGGGTAAACCCCTGTCGTATGGTCAAGAAAATAGGCATCAAAGCCGCCTTTTTTCGCTTCTTCTGCTGAAAGATTACGCGTCAGCTGCGTCACAATGGCACCAATCATTTCCAGGTGCCCCAGTTCCTCCGTGCCGATATCCGTAAGCAGAGCCTTTAACTCGGGAAAGGGCATGGAAAACCGCTGACTCAGATAGCGCAGACTTGCGCCCAGTTCTCCGTCCGGGCCTCCGTACTGGTCCATCACGATTTTAGCGTTTTTTGCGCTCACATTGGCAATTTTAACGGGATACTCCAACCGTTTTTCATATAAGAACATCAGCAGCCACACCCCTCATAATCCCAAGGCCACGGGTCGGCAATCCAAGAGGTATTGCTCATATCCGTGCAAGCCAAAGGGCCGTATTCATTCAAATATTCTTCTCTTGCCGCTTTATACTCGGCAGCAGCACGGTGCAGAGCGGCAACAGCCTGCGCATCGTTGGGGTGGGTATCCGTATATAACTTCCACTCGGTTACGGCAAACCCTTTTTCATCCACTTTTCGCAGAATTTCGTTTTTCTGATTCATTGACATTTCCCTCCCAGAAAAGGTTTATCCAGACAAGGGAACATCGTGCCCGCAGTCAATGCTTTACCGCATGGATAGGTCGCAGTATCGGTTTGAAACGGTACATAGGCCATTCCGGGCACAACGGTATTGGGCAAAGCGGCCATGCCGCCTGCGAAGTTTCGGGGTATCTCATTGCGCATTCTGTTAGAGGGCGCATCGGGACACCGTCTGTTTTCCGTCATTCATAACACCCCGTTTCGGATTCAGGTCAACTTACTACAGTTGACCTGTTACAGTATATGATTTTCACAGAATCCGTGACTGCAATCCGATACAAAAACGGTTGCGAAATGATTTTTACCATGTTATAATACAGAAAAAAGCAAAAGGAGAATAATTATGGGTAAACTCAATCAGCTTGATAAAGCTGCCGACAGCAAAGGCAGCGGCATTCGCACACTTTGGCAATTCATCAAATTTATCGTAGTCAGCCTCGGCGCTTTTGTTATTCAGACGGTGCTGCCCATTATTATCCAGTTATTTATGAGCGACGAATTCATTAACCGCCAGTATGAATTCTTTGTATTCGCCTCCGCAGGCGGCGAGAAAAACGGCCTCGGTTTCTTCATCGCCTCCACCGCCAGCAACATCATTGCACAAATCGTTTCCTTCTTTATCAACCGCGACAAAACCTTTAATTCAGATGCCAATATTGCCGTGACCTTACCCATCTACATTGTATTTACCATCGCCCTCATCTGCTTCTCCGCATGGCTTGCTCCCACCTTCCAGGGTTTCCTTGTAGGAAAGGGCCTTACCGACAAGCTGGCCACCTTCATCTCCAACGCCCTGTGCGGCGCCATCCAGTTCTTCCTCTACTTCCCCGTTGACAAAATTCTGTTCCGCAAAAAGAAAGAAGAAAAAGCAGATTGAGTTTTTACTCAACATCAAATTTAATTTACAAAAAGAGCTCCGCAGAATGCGAAGCTCTTTTTTCATTTACACCGGTTCTTCCGCCTTTTTTATTCCCAATATCAGGCGAAGAATACCGCACAGGACTTTGGGGCTGCGAACCACCACTATTTTCACCGTTCATCCCTCCTGCTAACAGTATCGGCAAAGGCACAGCCCTGCCGCAATCAGCACGACAGCAATTACAATTATTGTTAAGGGGTGAGGAAAGCAGACGGCAGTAATCAGCCCTGCTGCAAAAGCCACAACCAATAGCCATCTGTTCCGTAATCTTAACAAAAAATCACCGCCGATTTTGTAATAAAGCAAAGCCGTACTTGCTTATTACAGTATAATCGGCGGTAATTATTTGGTTACTTGTTTACTTTTTGATTTCCCATTCATTCAAGGCCAAAGCCTCGTTCATCAGGGTAACATAACTTTGGTGGCGGGATTCGGCAATCTCACCGCGATTTACGGCCTCAAGGATTTTGCAGCCCTTGTCGTTCATATGGCGGCAGGTAGAGAATTTGCAGGTGCCGAGATAGGGCACAAATTCGGGAAAGCCGAATGCCACATTCTCCTTCACCATCACATCCTCACCCTCAAATTCAAGGGAAGAAAAGCCCGGTGTATCGGCCACATATCCGCCCTCCACGGGATAAAGACGGCTTTCGCGGGTGGTGTGGCGGCCGCGGCCGAGTTTTTGGCTGATATCTCCGGTTTCCAGATTTAAATCGGGGAACATCACATTCAGAAGTGAGGATTTCCCCACGCCCGAATTACCCGAAAAGGCGCTGATATGGCCGTTCAGGGACTGCCGAAGCTGTTCAACGCCCTCCCCTGTTTTGCAGGAAACGGCAAAGCTGACAAGCCCGGCCTTGCGGTAAATATCAACATACTCTGCCGTATCGCCCAAATCACTTTTGGAAAACACAACCACGGGGTCAATGCCGCGATTCACGGCAATGGCAACCATACGGTCAATCACCAGAAAATTGGGATTGGGTTCTTTTACCGAGGAAATAATAAACAATCGGTCAATATTGGCGACGGGAGGCCGAAGCAGCATGGATTTTCGTTCATGAACACAATCCACCACATTACCTTCGGTTTCGCTCAACAAAACCGAAACATAGTCACCGGCAACCGGCTTCATTTTTTGCTTGCGAAAAACGCCGCGTGCCCGGCAGGGATAAGTCCCTTCCCCTGTTTCCACAAAGAAAAAGCCGTCAATGCTTTTTATGATAATTCCTTCTGCCTTTGTCGAGTCACTCATGCATCAATCTCCGTTCATTTCGCCCACAACCAATGTGATTTTTGTATCGAGAGGATAGGAAGAGCCGAGAATTCCCGAAGAAGGAGCAGGAGACTGACTGAGGACTCTGCCGTTTTTGGAGGAATCCGTCACAGTTTCTTTTTGAACGGTGTAGTTGGTAAAGCCCTTGGTATCCAGTTCCATTTTGGCTGCATTCAGCGTTTTACCTACCACATTGGGCATGGTGCTCTTGGAACCGCTGGTATTGGAATAAGAAGAATTGGTAATCTTGGCCGGAGCAGAGGTGAAATCAATATTACAGGTATAAAACTGTTCATCATTCAGGTAAACATTCAGCGTATTATCCTCACCGGAGCCATTCACACTGATATCAAAACTGCCGCCGTTGGCAATGGCAAGGCGTTCATACACTACCGTTCCGTTCAGATAAGCCTTAACCGTACCGCCGGAGCCAAGAGAGCCGGAGGGAAGCTGAACAGTAACCACAGCCGTACCTGCAAGGCCTGCGGTGGTTTCGGGAATACCGTTGCTCACGGTAAGTACAACCTTCGTGCCTGCATCCACTTTTTCGCCCTCTGCAGGTTCCTGACCGATAACAACACCTTCTGCCTTGTCGCTGTTCTTATAAACCACATTGGAATCCATCTCCAATTTAGCGGAAATCAGCAGCTGCTCAGCAGTAGTCAAATCCCAGCCGACAACCTCAGGCACCTCAATCAGTTTTTCATCGCTGGCATAGAATACGGTAATGGTGCAGCCTTCCTCCACCTCGGTGTTGGGAGCAGGGTCTGTGGAAATAACCGTGCCGAAATCATATTCGGAACTGGTCTGAGGCATGGATACCACTTTAAAGCCCTTATTGACCAGAATCTTTTTGGCATCGTTAACACTGGAATTGAGAACATCGGGCACGGCAATCATTTTTACAACACCGGCCACGGAAAGAGTAATGGAATTTTTATTGCGATCGATTTTGGAACCGGCACCGGGATACTGGTTAAATACGATACCGTCTTCATAGGCGCTGCTCTGCACGTTTTCAATCACAAAATTAAAGTCGGCATACGCTTTATTATTTTTGATTTCCTCTTCATAGTTTTTATTGATGAAGTTGGGAACCGTTACACGGGAGCCGTTGAAAATATCGGTAAAGAAATACAAAACAGCAAAAGCAAGCAAAAGTACAGCCATCAAGCCAACGCAAACGCCGATAAGAATCGGCTTTTTGCGGCTTGGAGCATATGTTTCCTCCGTCGGCTGATACTCTTCTTTCGCAGGAACAGGATCGGGATTCACTTTCGGGAAATTATACTCGGATTTTTTTACAGGTTCCGGCGCAACATAAGAAGCTCCGCCTATGGGAGGCATATCCACCTGACGGGTGGGATTATTATCCACATATTCCTCACGGAAACGAACATTGGGATTACGTTTGAATTCCTCAATATCCAGCAGCATCTCGGCAGCGGACTGATAGCGGTCACGGGTGTTTTTTTGCATGGCGCGCATGGTAATCTGCTCCAGACCAACGGGCACGGTGCCGATAATCTCACGGGGGCGAACAGGGTCCTTCTGCAGCTGCATCATGGCAACGGAAAGGGAGCTTTCGGATTCAAAAGGCACCTTACCCGTGAGCATCTCATACAGCACAACACCCACGGCATAGATATCGGTTTTGTCATCCGTCACATCCCCTCTTGCCTGCTCGGGGCTGATGTAATGCACGGAACCGATGGCGGAATCGGTAACGGTTTTTACCTCACTGCAGCTGAAACGGGCAATGCCGAAATCGGTCACCTTAATGGTACCGTTGGGCAGCAGCATAATATTCTGGGGCTTGATATCTCTGTGAACCACGCCTTTGTCATGGGCATGCTGTAAAGCGCGCAGAATCTGCATGGTAAAATGCACGGCCTCGCGCACTTCAAGGCGGCCCTGCTGGCGAATGTACTCTTTAAGAGTGATGCCCTCCACATATTCCATTACGATATATTGCAGCTTATCTCCATAGCTCACATCATACACCTTAACAATGTTGGGATGAGAAAGCATGGAAATCGCTTTGGATTCATTCTTAAAACGGCGGCGGAATTCCTCATTTGCCAGATATTCATCCTTCAATATCTTTACCGATACGATTCTGTCACTGATATTGTCGTATGCTTTATAAACAACGGCCATGCCGCCCATCCCGATTACCTCGTGAATCTCATAACGGCCGTCAAGGCGTTTTCCCGTATAATCAATCATTTTCGTATCCTCCTTTAAATCCGGTCGCTTACTGTGCCATTACCACAACGGTGACATTATCGCCGCCGCCGTTTTGGTTGGCGAGCTCCACCAGCCGTTCGGGGTAATCGTAAACCTTGCCGTCACGCATAACCTGACCGATACATTCATCCGTCACATAACCCGTCAGGCCGTCGGAACAAATCAGCAGCACATCGCCGTCCTGCGATTCATACTCATCAAAATCCACAATCACCCTATCGGATACACCGACAGCACGGGTGATGATGTGACGGTTCGGGTGGAAGCGGGCTTCCTCGGCTGTTATCTCACCGCGGTTCACCATTTGCTGAACAACAGAGTGGTCAGCGGTAATCTGTGTAATAACACCGTCGGCAGAAAGGCGGTAGGCGCGGCTGTCACCCACGTGCGCAATGTTAACACGCTTTCCGTCGGTAACGGCAACCACCACCGTGGTGCCCATCCCCCTCAGTTCTTCGTTCTTCATTGCCATATTAAAAACCTGAGTATTGGCGTTCTCGATAACGGAGGTGAGAATATTCCGGATATTCATTTCGCCAAAGCCGTTGCGGAACAGGGCGGTTACATTATCGGCAATGTGGCGCACAGCCGTGGTGCTGGCAATGGCGCCGCCTGCCGCGCCGCCCATACCGTCACAAACCACAGCCCAACCGATGCCGCAGGGCAATTCACCTGCCGCATAGGCATCCTGATTTTGTTTTCGGGTCAGACCGATATCCGTTTTTGCAACAATTTTCATACTGTTACCGTCCTCCGTTTATACCGCACGGGTTATTCTGATTGCTCATTGTCTTTGTGGCGCAGCCGAAGCTGGCCGCAGGAGGCATCAATGTCGCTGCCCAATTTGCGGCGCACCGTTGCCGTGATTCCGTAACCGGCAAGCACCTTGATAAAGGCCTCCACCCGCTCCGGCGTGCTGGGATGAAAGGGACTTTCCGCCACCTCATTAACGGGAATCAGATTTACGTGACAGAGCATTCCCTTCAGCTGTTTGCCCAAAGCATGGGCGCATTCGTCTGTATCGTTAATCCCCGAAAGCATGGCATATTCAAAAGAAATCCGCCGCGAGGTTTCGGCAGCATACTGCCTGCAAGCCTGCAAAAGGGAATCTATGTGATATGTTCTGTTAACGGGCATGATTTTACTGCGCATGTCATCAAAGGGCGCATGCAGAGAAATGGAGAGAGTCAACTGCAGATGCTTTTGCATCAAATCCCGGATACGAGGCACAATACCGCAAGTGGAAAGAGAAATGTTTCGCATGGAAAGATTGTGCCCGTCCGGATTGGTGATGAGGGTTAAAAAACGCATCACATTATCATAATTATCAAGAGGTTCCCCCATGCCCATCAGAACAATGTGAGAAACCGTAATATTCAAATCATTCTCCGCTGTGTAGATTTCACTCAAAATCTCACCGGGCAGCAGATGGCGGCGAAAACCGCCAACAGTGGAGGCACAAAAGGCGCAGCCCATTTTGCATCCTGCCTGAGTGGAAACGCAAACCGTATAGCCGTATTTGTACTTCATAATAACGGTTTCAATCAGTTCGCCGTCATACAGTTCAAACAGGTATTTTACCGTGCCGTCATGAGCAGAAACCTGCTTGCGCATGATTTCACAGCCATGCAAAGGATATTCGGAAGTCAGGGTCTGCCGCAGGGATGCGGGCAGATTGGTCATCATACTGTAATCCGTAGCCTTTTGTTTATGCAGCCATTGGTACACCTGACCCGCACGGTAGGCAGGCAAGCCCTTCTCCTTGAAAGCGGTCTGCAGTTCGGGAAGGAGCATAGAGCGGATATCGTTTATCATTCGTCTTCTCTCTTTTTTCGGAACACGGCCACAAAAAAGCCGTCTGTTCCGTTAATATTGGGCATCATGGTTAAGAAATCGCTGTTTTCGCCGCCCCGTTCAATTTCGGGCAAAGCGCGTTCCGCTTTGAATTCACGGCATTCGCTTAAAAAACGGCGGCAAACCTCGTCATTTTCGGAAGGGTTAAGGGTGCAGGTGGAATACACCAGCCTACCGCCCGCCTTCACGTAACGGCGGGAACAGCACAGAATCTGATACTGTAATTCGGGAAGCAGTGCAAAATCCTCCGGCTTTTTTTGACGGATTTCAGGTTTGCGCCCGATAATGCCCAAGCCCGAGCAAGGGACATCGCACAGCACACGGTCCGCCATACCGTAGTTTTCGTTATAAACAGAGGCATCGGAGAGGAAGGGCTTAACATTGGAAAGGCCGAGCCTTGCCGCGCCCTTGCGAATCAACTCCACACGGGACTGATACACATCAAAGGAATTCACCGTACCCGTCCCGTTCATACGCTCGGCGGTGGTGAAGGTTTTACCGCCCGGTGCGGCGCAAACATCAAACACCGTTTCACCGGGAAGAGCATCCAGTGCTCTGCAGCAGAGTTGTGAGGCAAAATCCTGCACATGGAACAATCCGTTCTGAAAAGCCTTCAAAGACTCAACTGAGCCGGTATTATGTAAAATCAGTGCATTTTCTTCTATGGAAGAGGTTTCGGCAGTAACCCCTTCCTCGGCAAGCAGAGCAATCAGTTCATCCCTGCTCACCCGGGTGGTGTTTACCCGAATCACCACGGGCGACGGCTTCAGTGC